>JBBIIQ010000061.1:0-9831 GCA_037446405.1 Armatimonadota bacterium
CCACCGTGCTCACGCTGGCGGTGGGCACCGCGGTCCTGCGCCTCCCCCTGATCCTGTCGCCGGACTGCCTGCCTGCCCTGGCCGCGGCTTTCCTCGTGGGCATCGCCGGCCTTGTGGCCGTGGGCATGACCATCGTCGGCGTGCTCTTCCTCATCTCGGGAGAAGCCTGGCGGCTGCCCGACGCCGTGGGGCAGGGGCTCTACCTGCTCTGCGGCGCGGTCTTTCCTCTGACGGTGCTGCCGGCCTGGCTGCAGCCGCTCACCCGCCTCTTCCCCGTGACCTACTGGCTGGAGGCGATGAGGCGGACCCTCCTTCCGGCGGGCGCGGTCCACTCCCTCCCTGGTCTGAGCGATCCGGCCGTGCTGGGTGCGCTGTTGCTGGCGACGAGCCTCTGGGTCGTGGTCGCCGGGCTGGCCTACGCCGCCGGCCTGGCCCGCGCGCGGCAGAAGGGGATCCTGGACGTCTCCACCGGCTACTAGAGTCCGCTGGGCCTGACCCCGCCGGCGAGCGCCGCCGGCCGGCCTCATTCCGGGGGCCGATGCCGCTCCAGCAGCTCGAAGGTGCAGGCGTACTCGTTCTCCGGGTCCTGCGGGTGGTGGCCGAGGGGCGTGACGCGCCACTCTTCCGGATTCAGTGGGGGGAAGAAGGTATCCCCCTCCACGGCGGCATGGACCCGCGTCAGGTAGATCCGGTCGGCGCGGGGCAGGGCCTCGCGGTAGATCTCCGCCCCGCCGATGACGTAGACTTCCTCCTCTCCCCGGGCGAACTGCAGCGCGCTGTCCAGCGTCGGAGCGGTCTCGCATCCCGGCAGCCTGTAGCCGGCCTGCCGGCTGAGGACGATGGTGCGGCGTCCGGGGAGGGGCCCGCCCAGGCGGCGCATGATCGACTCCTGGGTCCTGCGGCCGACGATCACCACATGCCCGCTGGTCAGGCGGCGGAAGTGGCGCAGGTCCTGACGCAGGCGCCAGGGGAGGTCGCCGGCCCGGCCAATGACACCGTTCTCGGCGACGGCGACGACCAGCGCGACCCTCACAGCGGCGCGACGACCCTCACAGCGGCGTGGGGATCCTCAGGCGCGGCAGCCGGGGGTGGTAGTCCGCCACCGAGAAGTGATGCGGGCGGAAGGCGAAGAGGCTGGTGACGGACCGGTCGAAGGTCACGGTGGGGAACCGCTGCGGCTCCGTGGCCAGCATCCGCTCCACGTACGGAAACTGGCTGTGGTAGATGTGCACGTCGTCCAGGTAGTAAACGAGTTCCTTCGGCCGGTAGCCCGTCACGTGGGCGAGCATCAGGGTGAGGGCCGCATAGTGGATGAAGTTGAACACCAGTCCCACGGGGGCATCGGCGCTGCGCTGGCGGTGGCTGAGGGTGAGCTCCCCCCTCCCGTTGATGTGCACGTGGAACCAGCCGTGGCAGGGGGGAACGGCCGCCCGCCGGTCCGGCCGCAGCAGGTACTGCGGAATCCAGGGGGTGACCTCGTGGTAGCGCAGGTGCGGGTTCACCCTGATCTGGGCCAGCAGGGCGCTGATCTGGTCGAAGGGAGCGCCGTCGGCTGTGGGGAAGCGGCGGAAGGCGGCGCCGTACGAGGCTGGCCCCAGGTCCCCCGGGGGCAGGCCGGTGTGCGCCGCGTTGGCCTCGCTCACCCACTCCGTCCACCAGTGGCAGCCGAAGGCTTCCAGTTCGGCCCGGGTCTGGGCACCGTTGAGGAAGGCGCAGATCTCTCCCAGCGCCTGGTAGAACGGCGCCGGCCTGGTGCCCTGAGGAGCGGGGGTGGCCAGGTCCCGTTCGGTGATTAGGGGGAACCCGTTGGCCAGGCGGAAACGCAGGAGGTAGCCGACCACCCGGCGCGCCGGCACGCCGTGGCTGGTGGGGACGTCCTCCCCCTCCTCCAGGATGTGGCGCAACAGTTCCCGGTACTGCAGGTCCGGGCTCCTCTGGTCGAAGGGCATGTAGAGCGGCGCCTCTTGGGGCAGGCGAGGTGCCGCCGTCGCCGCGGGGCCTCCGCGGCCGGCGGACGGTTCCAGGCGAGGGCCGGTCATCTCTGCGCACTCCCAGACCCGTCCGGCCGCGGGCTTCCGGGGCCCAGACAGCCGGTCAGGGGCAAGGCGACCTCAGGGAGAGGGTCGGGGATGGAGTGGGGTCGGATGCGGTGTCGTCAGGACGATCGAAGGGTGGTGAGATGGACAGGTCTAGGCGTCGACCCCCCCTGAGATCGAGGAGTACTTCCACATCTGGTGGCGGACTCCTCCTTGGGGAGCTACATCTTGTGGAAACTTCTTCGGGTACGGTCGACCGGATAGGGGGCTGTGGGGAAGTGGAGGGGGGCTCCGGCGCCTCCGAGAAGGTAGAGAGGGGACGCAGAAAGGGATGCGACATGGGATCACCTCTCATCGAGGCGATCAGGAGGCAACTGGCCGCCCGGTCTCCTACTCCGGCGGCGGCGGGGGACCTGCGGCGGGCCGCCGTGCTCGTGCCGCTCTTCGAATCGGGAGGCGAGGTGTACCTGCTGCTCACCCGGCGCAGCGAAGCCGTGGAGCACCACAAGGGGCAGATCGCCTTTCCCGGGGGCGCCGCCGACGGCGATGAGGACCTGCGCCAGACCGCGCTGCGGGAGACCTTCGAGGAGGTCGGGATCCCTCCCGATCACGTGGAGATTCTGGGGCGCCTTCCCGACGTAGAGGTCATCGCCTCGGGGTTCCGGGTGAGCCCCTTTGTCGGTGTCGTCCCCCATCCCTACCCCCTACGCCCGAGCAGCGAGGAGATTGAGGAGGTCGTTCCCGTCCCCCTGGCCGTCTTCCGCCAGCCGGCGAACCTGCGGGTCGAGCGGCGAGAACGGGACGGGCGGCCCCATGAGGTCCTCCACTACGCCTACCGGGGACACGACATCTGGGGCGCCACGGCCCGGATCATCAGGCACCTGGTCGACCTGCTAGAATAGGCGGAAACACATCCCTTCTGGGGTGCGGGCGAATGGCCAGGGCCGTCTATCTGGACTACGCCTCCACCACGCCGCTGGATCCCCGGGTGGTGGAGGCCATGCAGCCGTTCTTCCGGGACCGGTTCGGCAATCCCAGCAGCGTGCACGCCTTCGGCCAGAGCGCCCGGCAGGCGGTGGACGCGGCGCGGGAACTCGTGGCCCGGGCGGTGGGGGCGCAGGATCCGGAGGAGATCGTCTTCACCAGCGGCGCCACCGAGGCGGACAACTTCGCCCTGATCGGGGCGGCTTACGCCGGCGAGGCCCGTGGCCGACACCTGGTCGTCAGCGCGGTGGAGCACCACGCCGTCCTTGAGCCCGCCCGCTTCCTGCAGTCGCGCGGGTTTGAGCTGACGCTCTTGCCCGTGGACGGGATGGGCCGCGCCGATCCCGACGCGGTGCGCCGCGCCATCCGCCCCCAGACCATCCTGGTCTCGGTGATGCACAGCAACAACGAAATCGGCACGCTGCAGCCGGTGGCCGAGATCGGCCGGATCACGCGGGAAGCCGGGGTGCTCCTGCACTGCGACGCGGCACAGAGCCTGGGGATCGTCCCCGTGGACGTGCAGGCCCTGGGCGTAGACCTGCTCTCTCTCTCCGCGCACAAGCGCTACGGGCCCAAGGGGGTGGGGGCGCTGTACATCCGCAAGGGGACGCCCCTGGTCCGCCTCCTCCACGGCGGAGCGCACGAGGGCAACCGCCGCGCCGGCACCCCCAACGTCCCCGGGATCGTCGGCTTCGCCGCAGCGGTGCGCCTGGCGCTGCAGGAGATGGACGCGGAGGCCGCCCGCCTGCGCGCGCTGCGGGACCGGATGATCGCCGGCCTGCTGGCCCTGGACGGCGCCCGGCTCAACGGCCACCCCACGGAACGGCTCCCCGGGAACGTCAACGTGTCGTTTCGCGGGGCGGACAGCGAGGCACTGCTCCTGGCCTTGGACCTGCAAGGGGTCGCCGCCAGCAGCGGCTCGGCCTGCACCTCCGGCAGCCTGGAGCCGTCGCACGTGCTGGCGGCCATCGGCCTGGATGCGGAGACGGCGGCCGGGACGCTGCGCTTCTCCCTGGGCCGCTGGACCACCGCTGAGGAGATCGACTACGTCCTGGGGATCCTGCCGGGGATCCTGCAGCAGGTGCGCTCGGCGCTGGTGCGCTAGCAGCGCTGCGGCGCGCCGCTGCCGCAGAAGTGGCGGCGCGCTTATTGACACCCCCTGGCGCGTCTGCAATTATGCCCTTGTGCCACCATCTGCGCGGGCGCGCGCCTGTTAGAGGCACATGACCCAGCCGCTGGCAGCGTACCTCCCCGTCTTCATCCACCTCCTCCTGGCCGTGCTGCTCACCGCAGCCCTCCTCGGGGCGCACGCGATCCTGGGCGGGCGGCGCCCCACGCCGGCCAAGCTGGAGCCCTACGAGTCCGGGGTCTGGCCCATCGGCAGCGCGCGAGCACGCATCCCCATTCGCTACTACCTCATCGCCATGCTCTTCATCATCTTCGATCTCGAGGTCGTCTTCCTCTACCCCTGGGCGGTGGTGCTGCGGGAGCAGGGGGGCGTGGCCCTGGGGGCCATGCTGGTCTTCCTGGGCGTGCTCGCCGTGGGCTTCGTCTACGAGTGGGCGAGAGGAGGCATGGAGTGGGAGTAGAGATTCCTGTGCCCGGGCGTGCCGTCGCCGGGGTTTCCCCCGAGGACGTGCAGCTGCTGGAGCGTCAGGTGCTGACCACCCGGGCCAGCCGCGTCATCTCCTGGGCGCGCAAGAGCTCCATCTGGCCGGTGCAGTTCGGCCTGGCCTGCTGCGCCATCGAGATGATGTCGGCGGCGGCGGCCCGCTTCGACATCGCCCGCTTCGGCAGCGAGCTCTTCCGTGCCTCCCCGCGGCAGTCCGACCTGATGATCGTGGCGGGCCGGGTCTCGCAGAAGATGGCACCGGTGCTGCGCCACATTTACGACCAGATGCTGGAGCCCAAGTGGGTCCTGGCCATGGGGGACTGCGCCTCCTGCGGCGGCGTGTTCAACAACTACGCGCTGGTGCAGGGCGTGGACAAGGTGGTGCCCGTAGACGTCTACGTCGCCGGCTGCCCGCCACGTCCGGAAGCGCTGCTCTTCGGTCTGCTGCAGCTCCAGGAGAAGATCGCCCGCAGCGGAGGGCGCCGCTGATGGCGAGCGGCGCGGCCCCCGCCGCCCTGACGGCGTTGCTGACGGTTCTGCCCGGCGCGGTGCAGGAGCAGGTGGAGTTCCGCGGGGAGACCACCGTCGTGGTCAGCCGGGATCGCGTCCAGGAGGTCCTGGCCTTCCTCCGCGACCGCGCCGCCGCCCGTCCTCCCGCGCTCACCGACCTCACGGCCGTGGACCGCCTGCCCCTCGAGCCCCGCTTCGAGGTGGTCTACCTGCTGACCTGGTACGACCCGCCCGCCCGCCTGCGGGTGAAGACGCGGCTGCCCGCGGCCGACCCGCAGGTGGACAGCGCTTCTGGGCTCTGGCCGGCGGCCAACTGGCTGGAGCGCGAAGTCTACGATCTTTTCGGCATCCGCTTCCGCGGCCACCCCGACCTCACCCGCATCCTCCTGCCGGACGACTGGGAGGGGCACCCGCTGCGCAAGGACTACCCGCTGGTGGAGGAGCCCGTGGAGTTCGTCGGTCGGATCCCTCCCGTCCCCAGCCAGGCCATTCCCCGGGTTCCGCCGCAGGACGAGTGACCGCCGTGGCCGCCCAGAGCCGCGAGACGCTCACCATCAACATGGGCCCGCAGCATCCGGCCACCCACGGCGTGCTGCGCTTGGTGCTGGACCTGGAGGGCGAGGTGATCGTGGGCGCGCGGCCGGTGATCGGTTACCTGCACACCGGCATTGAGAAGGAGATGGAGACGCGGACCTACCACCAGAACATCGTCTTCCCGCCGCGTGTGGAGTACCTGGCCACCATGATCGAGGAGGTGGCCTACGTGCAGGCGGTGGAGAAGCTGCTGGGCATCACCCCGACCAAGCGCTGCCAGTACATCCGCGTCATCCTCATGGAGCTCTCCCGTATCGCCAGCCACCTGGTCTACCTGGGCAGCGCCGGGATCGACCTGAACATCACCAGCCTGTGGATGTACGCCTTCACCCCGCGGGAGCGGATCCTGGACATCTTCGAGGCGGTCAGCGGGCAGCGGATGATGCATGGCTACATGCGCGTGGGCGGCCTGCAGTGGGATGTGCCCCTGGACTTCGTCCCCCGGGTGCGCGCGGAGATGGAGGAGCTACCCCGCCGTCTGGACGAGTTTGAGGCCCTGCTCAACGACAACCTGCTGTGGCGGCGGCGGCTGGAAGGGGTGGCCATCCTCCCTCCGGAGGAGGCGCTGCGCTATGGCTGCACGGGGCCCGTGCTCCGCGGGTCGGGGGTGAACTACGACGTGCGCCGCGCCTTCCCCTACAGCTCCTACGAGGACTTCCAGTTCGACGTGCCGCTGGGCGAGCGGGGGGACGCCTTTGACCGCTACCTGGTGCGCATGGAGGAGATGCGGCAGAGCCGCCGCATCATCCTCCAGGCGCTGGACCGCCTGCCCGACGGCCCGGTCAACGTCGACGACCGCAAGGTGGCCCTGCCGCCGCGCCGCGAGCTGGTGCGCAGCATGGAGGCGGTGATCCACCAGTTCAAGCTGGTGAGCGAAGGCTTCCACCCGCCGCGAGGGGAGGTCTACAGCGCCGTCGAATCTCCTCGCGGGGAGAAGGGGTACTACATCGTCAGTGATGGCAGCAACCGACCGGCCCGCGTGCACATCCGCACCCCCTCGCTGTGCAACCTGCAGGCGCTTCCCGTGATGATCTATCGGGGGTACATGGCGGACGTCGTCGTGGCCATTGCCAGCACCGACATCATCCTGGGAGACGTCGACCGCTGATGCCCCCGCTACCTGACGAGGCGCGGGACGAGATCCGCCGCCTCCCGGACCACTACGAACAGCGGCGGTCGGCGCTGCTGCCGGCGCTGTTCGTGGCGCAGCGGGAGATAGGCTGGCTGCCGCCGGAGGCGCTGCAGGAGGTGGCCGACCTGCTGGACCTGCCGCTCTCCGACGTCACCGCCGTGGCCTCCTTCTACCGCTTCTTCTTCCTGGAGCCCCCGGGGCGCCACCTCATCCTCCTCTGCACCAACCTGGCCTGCCTGCTGAACGGGGCGGAGGGCCTGCGCCGCCACCTGGAGGAGCGGCTGGGCATTCGCCCCGGGCAGACCACGCCGGACGGGGCCTTCACCTTCCGCGAGTCGGAGTGCCTGGCGGCCTGCCACCTGGCGCCCATGCTGATGGTGGACCGGGAGCGGTTCGGCCCGCTGACCCCGCGGGCCGTGGACGAGCTGCTGGAGCGCTACCGTGCCCGCTGAATCCGTCCTGCTGCGCTTCATGGAAGGGGAGGGGACCGCCGACCTGGATGCCTACCTGCGGGCCGGTGGCTACGCGGCGGCGCGGCACGCCCTCACCGCCCTCACCCCGGAGGGGGTGATCGACATCGTCGACCAGTCCGGGCTGCGCGGCAAGGGTGGGGCCGGCTTTCCCACGGCGCGCAAGTGGAAGTTCATCCCCAGGGGCGCGCCCCTCAAGTACGTGGTCGTCAACGGCGACGAGGCCGAACCGTGCACCTTCAAGGACCACATGCTGCTGGAACGCGCACCGCACCTGCTGGTGGAGGGGATCATCATCGCCGCCTACGCGGTGGGCGCCCGCAAGGCCTACGTCTACGTGCGCCGTGAAGGCTACCTGGCGCGGGAGCGGCTGCGCCAGGCGGTGGCTGCAGCCCACGCCCGCGGTTTCCTGGGGCGGAAGATCTTCGGCACGGAAATGGACCTGGACGTGGTGGTGCACAGCGGCGCCGGCGCCTACATCGCCGGGGAGGAGACGGCACTGCTGGAGTCGCTGGAAGGCCGCCGCGCCATGCCCCGGCAGCGGCCGCCCTTCCCCGCGGTCTTTGGCCTGTACGGCCGGCCCACGGTGGTGAACAACGTGGAGACGCTGAGCCACCTCCCGGCGGTGATCCGCCTGGGTGCAGAGGCCTACCGCGCCCTGGGCCCGCCGGCGCTCTTCTCCGTGAGCGGCCACGTGCGCACCCCCGGGGTCTACGAGTTGCCACTGGGCACCCCCATGCGCCAGGTGATCGCCGCGGCCGGCGGCCTGCGCGCGGGGCGGCGGTTCAAGGCCGCCTTCCCCGGCGGGTCGTCCTCGGCCATCCTCACCGCGGAGCACCTGGACGTGCCCATGGACTACGAACCCCTGCGCGCGGCCGGCTCCATGCTGGGGTCGGCGTCGCTTATCGTCATGGACGACACCACCTGCATCGTCCGGGTGGTGGCCCGCGCCGTGGCCTTTTATAAGGAAGAGTCCTGCGGCAAGTGCACCCCCTGCCGGGAGGGCACCTACTGGCTCTCCCAGATCTTCGACCGCATCCTCACGGGGCGCGGGCGGGCCGAGGACCTGGAGCTGCTGGCCCACATCTCCCGTGGGATGAGCAACGGGGCCTGCTTCTGCCTGCTGGGGGAGAGCGTGCCGCCCAGCCTGGAGGCCTCGCTGCGGCACTTCCGCCACGAGTACGAGTACCACATCCGGACCGGGCGCTGCGACGTGGAGGAAGCCCTCGCCGCGGCCGTCGTCCCGGGGGCGTAGTCCGTGGCGGCGGAGCCACCGCGCCGTGACTGAGCGCAGCGACGTCACCCTGACCATCGACGGGCGGCTGGTCACGGTCCCGCGCGGCACCACCGTCTGGCAGGCGGCGCAGCAGGCCGGGATCGACATCCCCATCTTCTGCTACCACGACCGCATGCCGCCCCTGGGCGCCTGCCGCCAGTGCCTGGTGCGCGTGGAGAAGAACCCGCGCTGGCAGACCGCCTGCACGCTGCTCGCCGAGGAAGGCATGGTGGTGCACGCCAGCACCCCGGAGGTGCGGGCGGCGCAGGAGCGCAACCTGGAGTTCCTCCTGATCAACCACCCGCTGGACTGCCCCATCTGCGACAAGGGCGGGGAGTGCCCCCTGCAGGACCAGACCTTCGCCTACGGCCCCGGGCGCAGCCGGTTCGTGGAGACCAAGCGGGACTTCGCCAAACCGGTTTCCCTGGGGCCGATCCTGGTGCTGGACCGGGAGCGCTGCATCCTCTGCTGGCGCTGCGTCCGCTTCGGCGAGCTCATCGCCGGAGACGAGGCGCTGAAGGGCTTCGAGCGGGGCTTCGCCACCGAGATCAACACCCCGTTCACCGGGCCGCTGCACTCCAAGTTTATCGGCAACACCATCACCATCTGCCCCGTGGGCGCCCTGACCAGCCGCACCTACCGCTTCCGCGCCCGCCCCTGGGACACCACCGCGGTCCCCTCCGTGTGCAATCACTGCGGGCTGGGGTGTGCGCTCTGGCTGGACGTGCGCGACCAGACCGTGGCCCGCGTCCGGCCGCGGGAGGCCCCGGATCTGAACGACATCTGGCTGTGCGACCTGGGGCAGTTCGGCTTCCCCTGGCTGCACGCGCGGGACCGCCTGACGCGGCCGCTCGTCCGCCGCGACGGGCGGCTGCAGGACGCGAGCTGGGAGGAGGCGCTGGCGCTGGTGGCCGGACGGCTGGCGGAGGCGCGGCGGGATGGCTCCGGCCGGGTGGCGGCGCTGGGAGGGATGCGGCTGACCAACGAGGACAACTTCCTGCTGCGCCGCCTCTTCCGCGAGGTGGTGGGCACGCCGCACCTCGACCACCGTCTGGACGCCCGCCCGGGGAGCGCCAGCCTGGAGGTGGCCTGGGGCCTGCGTGCGCCGCTGCAGGCCATCTCCCAAAGCGACCTGCTGCTGCTGGTCGGCTGCGACATCACCGAGGAGTACCCCATCGCCTGGCTGCGGATCAAGCAGGCCGTCGACCGCGGTGCCT
>JBBIIQ010000062.1:0-9779 GCA_037446405.1 Armatimonadota bacterium
GGCCGTAGGGGGCATCCAGCGGCGCGCGCTCCGGCCGCGCCAGCGCCCGCTCCACCGCATCGAGCGCCGAGCGCAGGGCGTCGGCAAGAGCCTGCAGGCGCGGTGGTCCTTCCACGACTGCCCCCGGCAGCACGGCCCCGGCGGACTCCCCCGCAGCATCCTCCCGGGCGAAGGCCTCCAGCCAGACCGGCAGCCCGGTCAGGCTCTCGCGCAGGTCGGCGAGGGCTTGCCGCATCTCGGGGCCTGGGGGCGTGGCCACACCGGTCAGCGGGTGGTAGCGCAACCCACCGGCGTGGCGGCGGACGACGGCCGCGGCCGCCTGTAGGCGGATGGCCTCGTCGTTCGCCTCCACGTGGACCTGCCCCGCGCTCACGCCCGTGCCGCCTCTCCTCCGGCCGCCCGGTGCGCCTCCAGGAACCACGCGGCGCACGCGGAGACACCGCTGCCGACGGGCACGCGGACGCCGCTGGCGTTGAGGGCGAGCTCCACGCCGCCCAGGACCCCCAGCACCTCCACCTCGTTCAGCCAGCCCAGGTGGCCGATGCGGAAGACCCGCCCGCGCAGTCTGCCCAATCCTGCCCCCAGCGAGAGGTGCAGGCGTGCGGCCGCCCAGGCAATCATCCGGCTGCTGTCCACCTCCTGCGGCAGCGTCACCGCCGTCAGCGTGGGCGAGTAGCGCTGCGGGTCGGCGCATAGGATCGGCAGCTCCCAGGCGCGCACCGCCCGGCGCACGCCCTCCGCCAGGTGGGCGTGCCGGACGAAGACCTGCGGCAGCCCTTCCTCGAAGAGCATGCGCAGCGCTTCGCGCATGCCCAGCAAGAGCGAGGTCGGGGGCGTGTAGGGGAAGAACCCGTCCCGGTTCTGCGCGATGACCGGTCGCCAGTCCAGGAAGTAGCGGGGGCTGCCGCCACGCTCCCCCGCCACCAGCGCGCGCGGGCTGACACAAAGGATCGCCGCCCCCGGCGGGAGCATTAACCCCTTCTGCGCGCCGCAGACGGCCACGTCCACGCCCCAGTCGTCGAAGCGGACGTCCATGCTGCCCAGCGCGCTCACCACATCCACCAGCAGCAGCGCCGGATGGCCCGCTGCGTCCATGGCCTGGCGGACCGCCGCCACGTCGGAGGCGACGCCGGTGGAGGTCTCGTTGTGCACCAGCAGGACCGCCTTGGTGGCGTGCGCGCGGTCGGCCGCCAGCCGCTCGTGGATGGCCCGAGCGTCGACCGCCGCACCCCAGGGAAAGGCCCCCTCCTCCACCACCATCCCCAGGGCCTGCGCGCACTGGGCGAACAGCGTGCTGAACTGGCCGTTGACCGCGGCCAGGACCCGATCGCCGGGAGAAAGCGTGTTGACCAGCGCCGCCTCCCATCCCGCCGTCCCCGACCCGGGAAAGAGGACCACCGTGCCGGAGGTCGTCTGGAACACCCGCTGCAGCCCTTGCAGCAGCTCCCGCGTCAGGGCGGCGAACTCGGCGCCGCGGTGGTCCAGCACCGGCTGGGCCATGGCGCGGAGGATGCGCTCCGGCACGTTGGTGGGTCCAGGGACCTGCACGAAGGGACGGCCAGGCATGCTCTCACCTCGTCGGCAACACGTCTGCGGCGCTTCATATCTTCCGCACCTGCGCCGGCCTTCCTCCCGCGGCGCGGCGCGCAGCGCCGCGAGGGCGGCGCGAAGTTGCCCCGCATCGTCAGCAAATCGGGCGAAAGAAGGAAACGCCGCACAGCCGCCGGAATCTTCGTGAGCAAACAGCCGACGGATTCCACCCGACCTTGCGTCTTCCGACGATCCTCATCCTGACCGCTGCCCTGGCCTCGCTCTTCGTGCCTGCTGCGGCGCAGCCTCCGCCGGTCCGTCTGGGCATCGACACCTTCCTCGCCGAGCCCTCCCCCCTGCAGGGGCAGCGCGTCGGACTGGTGACGCACCAGGCCGGCGTCACCCGCGAGGGCCATCCTACGGCCGTGGCGCTGCGGCGCGTCCCCGGGATCACGCTGGCGGCGCTGTTCGCGCCGGAACACGGGCTGGATGGGACGTATGGCGCAGGCCAGCCGGTGCCCACGATCCCCGGGCGCACGCCCGTGTACAGCCTTTACGGCGGCACCTTCCGCCCTACCCGCGCCATGCTGGCACGGGTGGACGTCCTGGTGGTGGACCTGCAGGATGTTGGTGTCCGCCCGTACACCTATGCCTCCACCATGGCCATGGCCATGGAGGCGGCGCGGGAGGCGGGAAAGCCCGTAATCGTCCTCGACCGGCCCAACCCGCTGGGCGGCCTGACCATCGATGGGCCGGTCCTGGAGCCGCAGTTTCGCTCCTTCATCGGCCTGTACCCCGTCCCCCTGGTGCACGGGATGACCATCGGCGAGCTGGCCCGCCTCTACAACGACGCGTTCGGCATCAGGGCCCGCCTCAGCGTGGTCCCCATGGAAGGGTGGGCGCGCGCCATGACCTGGGCGGACACCCGGCTGGGGTGGGTGAATCCCTCCCCGGGGATCACCACAGAGGACGCCCCCTTCTTCTACGCCGCCACCGGGCCGCTGGACGGGACCAACCTGTGGAACGGCGTGGCGACCTCCTCCCGCTTTCAGGTGGTGCTGGCGCCGTGGCTGGACGGCACCCGCCTGGCGGAGCGGCTGAACCGGCAGAACCTCCCGGGGGTGCGCTTCTCGCCTTCGGCCATCCCCCACCCGCGCAGCGGACGCATCTACCGCGGCGTGCGCCTGCACATCACCGACCGGCTGCAGTTCCGCCCCGCCGCCACCGCCGTGGCCATCCTGGCCGAGGTGCGGCGATTGCACCCCGACCGCTTCGCCTTCACCCGCTCCCGCGGCGGGCGCTACCTCTTCGATGTGGTCTGGGGGACGAAGGAGGTGCGGCTGGCCCTGGCCCGCGGAGAGCCCGCCGCCAGTATCGTGGCCCGCTGGCAGCCGGCGCTGGCCAGGTTCCAGCAGCGGCGCGAGCCCTACCTGCTCTACCGCTAGGCAGACTATCCCTTTACCGCGCCCGCCGTCAGGCCGGCGATGAAGCGGTCGATGAACAGATTGTAGACGATGGCGATGGGAACGCTGGTGATCAAGGCCGCCGCCATCAGCGACCCCCAGTAGAAGACGTCCCCCCGCACAAGGGCCACAGGGATACCCAGGCTGACGGTCATCTTGCCCACGGAGCTGATGAAGGTCAGGGCGTAGACGAAGTCCTGCATCACCAGGGTGAAGGCGAAGATGGCGGCGGTGAGGATCCCGGAGACGGCCAGGGGGAGGACCACCTTGCGCATGGCCGACAGCCGGCTGTAGCCGTCGATCATGGCCTGCTCCTCGATGTCCCGCGGGATGGAGCGGAAGAACCCCATGAGCAGCCAGGTGCAGAAGGGGATGGTGAAGGTAGGGTAGACCAGCACCAGCGCCCAGGGGGAGTTCTGCAGGCCGAGCACGGCGATCACGCGGGAGAAGGGGATGAACAGCAGCGTGGGCGGGATGAGGTAGGTGAGGAAGATGCCGATGCCCAGCCGCTCCCCCCAGCGCCCGGTCAGCCGCGCCAGGGCGTAGCCCGCCGGCAGGGCGAAGGCCAGGGTGATCAGCACCACCAGGCCGCCGATCCACACCGTGTTGCGCACCCAGGTCAGGTAGAGCGTCTGCCGGAAGAGCAGCTGCACGTGCTCCAGGGTGGGGGGATCGTTGAAGATCCAGGGGATGTGCGTCGCCACCGTCCCCCCCACGTAGAGGTCGCGGTCCTGCTTAAACGCCGTCAGGAACATCCAGTAGAAGGGGAACACCGCGAACAGGGTGAAGACCAGCGCGGCGGCGTAGAGCCCCGCCCGTTTGACCGCGCGCAGCAGGCGTCGCTTCATCCGCCCACCTCCGCCCGCCGGGCCACGCGCAGCATCAGGACCGCCACCACCACCAGCACGGGGAGGAGGAAGAGGGCGATGGCCGCCCCCTGCCCCAGGTCCGCCCCCAGGATGCCCCGCTGGAAGGCCAGGCTGGCCAGGACGTGGGTGCTGTTGTACGGGCCGCCGCGGGTGAGCAGGTAGACGATGCTCAGGTCGGTGGAGGTGAAGACCACGCCGAACAGGACGGCGACGGTGACCACCGGCAGCAGCAGCGGCAGGTTGACCTGGAAGAGCCGGCGCCAGAAGGAGGCGCCGTCTACAACGGCGGCCTCCCGGATCTCCACGGGGATGGCAGACATGCCGGCCAGCACGATGACCGTGGCGAAGGGGAACATGCGCCAGACGTGCACGGTGATGATGGCGATCATGGCCAGCGTGGGGTCGCCGAACCAGTAGAGCCAGCCCTTCAGCAGCCCCACCGCCCGGAAGGTCCAGTTGACCACGCTGAAGGTGGAGTCGAAGATCCACGTCCAGGCCATGGCCGCCAGGGAGACGGGGACGGCCCAGGGCAGCAGGAGGAGCATGCGTACGCCCCGCCGGCCGAAGAACGCGGCCTCCAGGACGTTGGCCGCGGCCGTGGCCAGGACCATCACCAGGACCTGGGAGACCACGGTGAACAGCACCGTGTTGCGCAGGGCCAGGCGGAACTGCGGGTCGGCGGCGATGGCCCAGAAGTTCCGCAGCCCCACCCAGGGAAAGGCCAGCGTCCCCGACCGCGCCGCGCTGAAGCTGAGCAGCACAGCCATGCCGAAGGGCACGCCCACCAGGAGGACGACGTAGAGGAGGGCGGGGGCCAGCAGCAGCCGGCCCAGCGCATCCTCCCGGTCGGCCAGCGTCCGCCGGCGGAAGACCGCCGGGGCCGCCGCCACCACCGTCTGCGCCTCCTTCAGGGCCACCGCATCACCGCCCCCCGGCCAGCGGTCACCGTGCCGCACCCGCCGGTCACCTGGCGCCCGCCGGGCCGTCGCCGCGTCCCTGACGGCGTGCCAGGCCGGTGCGGCGGTCGAAGGAGCGGATCGCCCGCCGGGGCACGGCGAACTCGTAGACCTGGCCCTCCGCCACCGGCATGGTGATGGTCACCGGCAGCCCCGCGATGACCGGCTGGTCCGAGCGGCGCTCCTCCTCCAGCGAGCCGTAGACCAGCCGGTCCGCGCCCAGGTGCTCCACCTGCCGCACGCGCAGGTGATAGACCACCACATCCTCCCGCGGATCGAAGACCTCCCGCGGCAGGAAGTGCTCGGGGCGAAAGCCGATCAGCGTCTCCTCGTCGTGCTCGACCAGGTTCATCGGCGGGGAGCCGAGGAAGGTGGCGACGAAGGTGTCCGCCGGAAAGTCGTACACCTCCTGCGGGCTGCCCACCTGCCGGACGCGCCCCTTCTCCATGACGGCGATGCGGTCGCCCAGCCCCATGGCTTCCACCTGGTCGTGGGTCACGTAGATGGTGGTGGTGCCGATCTGCCGCTGGAACTCCTTGAGCTCGTAGCGGGCGATGGCACGCAGCTGCGCGTCCAGGTTGGAGAGCGGCTCGTCGAAGAGGAAGACCTTGGGGTCGCGGACGACGGCCCGGGCCAGCGCCACGCGCTGCCGCTCCCCGCCAGAGAGCTGGCGGGGGAAGCGGTCCAGCAACCGCTCGATGCCGAACATGCGCGCCCCGCTGTGCACCCGCTCCCGCAACACGCGCGGCGGCTGCCCCATCGCCTCCAGGGGGAAGGAGATGTTGCGGAAGGCGGTCTTGTGCGGGTAGAGGGCGTAGCTCTGGAAGACCATGGCGATGCCGCGGGCGCGGGGCGGCACGTCGGCGTCCACGCGCTCTCCGGCGATGAAGATCTCCCCGGCGGTGGGCGTCTCCAGGCCGGCGATCATGCGCATCAGCGTGGTCTTCCCGCACCCCGAGGGCCCCAGGAGGACCAGCAGCTCTCCCTCCTTGACGGAGAGGTTGACGCCGTCCACGGCGCGCACCTCCCCGAAATGCTTGCGCAGGTCCCGCGTCTCGACGTAGCCCATCTCCATGCCGTCCTCGCCTCACCCCCGAGGACAGGTAGGGGTGCGCCCGCAGACTCGGCGCACCCCGCCTGGCCTCAACGCCCTGTGCCCCTTACTTGTCCTTGCCGCCACCCACCAGTCCGGCGCGACGCCACTTGGCGAAGATCTCCTTCACGCGGCGGTCCGCCTCCAGCACCGCCTGCCGCGGGGTGAGCTGTCCCGTGGCGGCCTTGGCGAACATGTCGGGGATGACGAAGGTGTCGAAGATCTCGCCCTCAGCCGGGTTGGCCGGGCCGGGGTAGCCGATGTTGGTGGACCACTGCTCCGCGTCGGCCAGCACCTTCAGCTTGTCCGGCGGCAGGGAGTTGAAGGGGTCCTTCAGCACCAGGGAGCGGATCCACTTCCGGCCCTCCGCCTGCTTCTGGGCCACGGGCACGTTCTTCTCGGCCACGCTCCCGAAGAAGGAGGGGAAGTTGTAGAGCTTGCTGGCCATCACCGCATCCCGGTAGTTGTCCACCAGGTGCAGGAGGAACTCCTTGGCCCGGTCCGGCGCCTGGGCGAACCGCCAGATCACCCAGACGCCCATGACGTGCTCGCTGGCCCAGCGGGCCTTCGGGCCGCGCAGGGCCGGGACGAAGAAGATGTCGGCGGCCGTGGGCAGGCGGCGGTCCTGCGCCGAGCGGTAGGCGGAGATGGAGTTGAGGATGTAGGCGGTCTGCCCCGCCTCCAGCGCCTGGTTGTTGGAGGCGGCGTTCCAGCTCAGGACGGCCGGCGTGCTCACCTCGCGGAAGAGCCTGGCTCCGAACTCCACGGCCCGGATGGTCTCCTCGGAGTTGAGGACGATGTTCTCGTCCTTGTCCTGGATGGACGCCCCGAAGGACCACATGATGGCCCGGGTGGCCATGTTGGAGTCGATGTCCTGGGAGAGCCCGATGCCGATGGGAATCTGGATCCGGGGGAACTTCTGCTTGATCTCCCGCCCGGCCACCAGCAGGTCGTCCCAGGTCTTGGGGCCCTGGGCGAAGCCCACCCCCGCCCACACGCTCTTCAGGTAGTCGCCGGGGTCGGGCACCCAGTTGTCGGAGAAGCCGAAGAACTTGCGGGTGTTCCGGTTGTAGGTGCTCTGCCGCACCAGGGGGATCATGGGACCGTAGCGCCGTTCGGCCTCCTGGTTGATGTCGGTCAGGTCCAGCACCTGCTGCTCGAACGCGGCTGGCGGCGCCAGGAAGAAGTACAGGTCGTGCCCCTGCTGCGCCGCCACCTCGGCGGTGGCCCGGGGCACGACGTCGGCAAAGGAGATGTGGTCGACGGTCACCTCGACCCCCCGGCTCGCCCCCCACTGCTTGGCGAAGGGGTCGAACCAGGTGTCGTAGGCCGGGACGAAGTGGCTCCACGTCATGATGCGCAGGGTCCGCGGCTGCGCCCGGACGATGTGAATGGGCCCGAAGAGCGAGCGCAGCCCGCTGGCGGCGACACCGATCCCCGCCGCCCCCGCGGCCGTCAGCTTGAGAAACTCCCGACGAGAAACGCGCCGCCACCGGTGCTCGGCGACGCGCACCCACTTGCCAGTTGTCTCGTCACTCACCTTCTCCCCACCCCCTCCGCAGGATCCGGCGTTCGCGGTGGCCAACCGGGCTTTGTGGATCTATTGGCCAAAAGTATAGGGGGCCGCAGCCGCGGATTGCAATGCAGGCGCGGCCAACCCGGCCAACCGGGCCGACCGGGCCAACTCCCGACGGCCAACCTCGCCTGCCGAAGGCGTCAGGGTCGGCGGAAGGTCTGCTCGACGGCCCGGCGATACGCCAGCGGGTCGATGGCCGGGAAGCGGTAGAGGTCCGGCTCGATACGGGCGAAGTAGCGCAGGGCCTGGTCGCCATCCACCAGCCCCCTCTGCAACATCACCTCCACATCGGCCATGTCCTGCCGGTGACCGCGCTCCACTTTGGCCAGGGCCTGCGCGTAGAGGTCGAAGTGGTAAAAGGCCAGTGGCCCGTCCTGCGCGATGAAGAGGCTGCGGTCCTCCCATCCTGGGGGAACCGGAATGAAGTCCGCCGGGGACGCCAGCTCCACGTTCACCTGCAGCGTCTCCTTGATGCCGGGGATCGCCCGCAGCAGGCGGTCGGATTCAGGGACGATCTTGATGTCCACATCGATGGTCGTCGGCCGCCAGCCCAGCAGCACCGCCGTGGCCCCTCCGGCGAAGTATACCCGCGCCGCGACGTCGGCCTGGGCGGCCAGCGCCCGCATGAACCGCCGGATGCGCTCCCCGTCCGCTAGCGGGCGCATTCGGCGGCCCGCTCGAAGCTGACCAGGCGGCGGATCAGGGCATTGTACCGAGAGTGGGCGGAGGCGGGGTCGTCCTGGCAGAGGCGCAGGTAGAGCCTGTGCTCGGCGTCGGGGATGGGGGCTTCAATGGGGTATCCCAGGCGGCGCAGGCGCGGGGCGCCCACCGAGACCAGCAGCGCGGGGACGGACTCGACGCCGCGCGCCAGGTCATCCAGCCCGGCCTGGACGAGGTCAGCGCCGGGCAGATCTCCATGCTCAGCCGCCGGCCTGTCCTTCACGCGTTCATTATACGAGATGCGAACGGCTCAAGCGGGGACGTCAGGCTCAGACGCCACGCGGGCTTGGGGCCGCCGTCTCTCAACGGCGGAAACGTGGTGATGATCGATAGCTTCGCGCATAGACTCCTGGCTGAAGTACCGCCGCGCCACCAGCCATTCGTCTTGCACTTCCTGGTAGCAGCGCCCCCATCGGACGCAGGACCGCCCCCACGTGTGGGAAGATGCCCACCACGTCGCAGCGCCGGGCCAGCTCGCGGTTCAGGCGCTCCAGGGGGGCTGGGCGGCGTCATGATCGAGCTGGGCGAAGATGGTGCGCACCAGGGCCGCCATGGCATGGGACCACCGGGCCGTCCTGGCGGACGCGGATCGCCTTGGCGTCCAGCCACAGGTAGGGGTGCTCCCCTCCAGGGGACGGTTCCGGAAGCGTTCCATGGCGTCGTCCAGCTCCGCGCAGATCCGCGAGACCAGGCTAGCGGCTCATGCCCTCCAACCCCAGAGCCCGCACCAGGTCGTCCACCTTCCGGGTGCTCACTCCGACCCCGGAGGCCTCCTGCACCACGCTCAGCAGGGCCCGCTCTGCCCGCCGCCGCGGCTGCAGCAGGCTGGGGAAGGAGCTCCCTGGCGCAGCGTGGGGATGCGCAGAGGGATCGTCCCGACCCGGGTGTCCCACAGCCGCTCGCGGTACCCGTTCCGGTTACCGATGCCCGGAATTTTACACCACCACCTGGGACGCTACTCCGGAGTCAAACCACAGGATCCGTCTGCGGCCATTGCGGGATTTGGAGGGTGAGGAGTGCGTTGGTAGACCGGATGTGCCCCCGAAACGCCTGACCCTCCTGCTGGTCGTCCCGGGCTCGTCGCCATACCCATCGCACCAGCGCAGGCATAGTGGGGACCGTGGCGCTCCCCGACGGCAGGAGGAGCACAGCCGAGGGCGAAGCGACGCTCGGCACATGTATGAGCATCACTCTCAGCCGCTACTGCCCCCGGCGAAGTTCCTTCGCCGCCTTGCCCTCCATGGGCTTGCGGCCGGCGGAGTCGTCGCGGGCGGGCTGGGCGTCGGGATTCTCGGGTACCACCTCCTCGAAGGGCTCCCATGGATCGATGCGCTGCTGAATGCGTCGATGATCCTCGGCGGCATGGGGCCCGTGGATACGCTCCATACGTCGGCGGGGAAGCTGTTCGCCTCTTTCTACTCCCTGTTCTCGGGTATCGTCTTCCTCGTGACGGCGGGCATCTTGGTGGCTCCCGTCGCCCACCGCCTCCAACACCCGCTGCACCTCGACCGGGACGAGAGTGACGGCGACTCAGGCCCGCCCGCTCTCGGCTGACAAAAAACACACAGGGCC
>JBBIIQ010000063.1:0-9606 GCA_037446405.1 Armatimonadota bacterium
GTTCTCAACCGCTTGCACCGCTACCACGAGGCTGCCGCCGCCCTGCGGCGCGGCGCCGGATGGCTCCTCCCCCAGGAGGTGCAGGCGCTCCTCTCCTGCTACGGTCTGCCCCTGGTCCGCCAGGAGACGGTGCGCACCCCGGAGGAGGCGGGGGAGGCGGCCGCGCGCATCGGCGGCGAGGTGGCGCTGAAAGCGGTGGGGCCGGAGATCGTGCACAAGACGGAGCTGGGCGCGGTGCGACTGCACCTGCCGCCGGCGGAGGTCCCCGCCGCCGTGGCGCAGATGACCGCCGCCCTGGCCGCCCGCGGGGTGAGGCCCGAGGGGTTCCTGGTGCAGGAGATGGTCCCCGCGGGCGTGGAGATGATCGTCGGCGTCGTGCACGACCCGCAGTTTGGGCCCGTGATCGCCTGCGGCGCGGGCGGGGTGCTGGTGGAGCTGCTGCGCGACGTCTCCGTGCGCCTCACCCCGCTGAACGCGGAGGACGCGGCGGAGATGGTGCAGAGCCTGAAGACCTTTCCCCTGCTGGCCGGCTTCCGCGGCCAGCCGGCGCACGACGCCGCCGCCCTGCAGGACGCGCTGCTGCGCGTCAGCGCCCTGGTGGAGGACCTGCCGCAGATCGTGGAGCTGGACTGCAACCCCATCATGGTGCTGCAGCGGGGTGCGGCGGTCATCGACGCACGGGTGCGTGTGGCCTCCTACGAACCCCCTCCGCTGGCGGCGGCACGAGGGGAGACCTAGCGGCAGGGCGACGCCTCTGCCCAGCCCGGAAGGAAGCGGGCGGATACGCCTTCCACCCGATGGACGCCGCACCCCCCCCCGCGGGCACCCTGTATAGTGGACTTGAGGCACGGATAGGAGGAGCGCACATGCGCCTCGGCATCCTTACCGGCGGCGGGGACGCGCCGGGACTGAACGCGGCGATCAGAGCGGTGGCGCGCGCGGGGTGGCGGGAGGGCTACACCATCGTCGGCATCCGCAACGGCTGGCTGGGCCTGCTCACCCACGACCTGGTGGCGCTGACCCCCGAGGACGTGCGGGGCATCCTGCACCGCGGCGGCACCATCCTGGGCACCTCCCGCACGAACCCCTTCAAGGAGGAGGGCGGCCCGCAGCGGGTGATGGACTGCCTGCGGGCGCACCAGGTCGACGTCCTGGTGGCCATCGGCGGGGACGATACCCTGGGCGTGGCCCATCGCCTCTCGACATTGGGCCTGCGCGTGGTGGGCATCCCCAAGACCATGGACAATGACATCCACGGGACCGACTACACCTTCGGCTTCGACACCGCCGTGAACGTGGTCATGGACGCCTGCGACAAGCTGCACCCCACGGCGGAAGCGCACCACCGGGTGATGGTGGTGGAGGTGATGGGGCGGGATGCGGGCTGGGTGGCGGCGGTCGGCGGGCTGGCCGGCGGCGCCGACATCATCCTGGTGCCCGAGGTCTCCTTCACCATCGACGAGGTGTGCGAGCGCATCCGCGCACGGCACAAGCAGGGCAAGAGCTTCAGCATCCTGGTGGTGGCGGAGGGTGCCAGGGCCACGGACATCGGGGTGCAGATCATCCAGGAGGCGCCGGTGGACGCCTTCGGCCACGTGCGCCTGGGCGGCATCGGGAACGTGCTGGCCAGGGAGATCGAGGCCAAGACGGGCTACGAAACCCGCGTCACCGTCCTCGGCCACCTGCAGCGCGGCGGCTCCCCCACCGTCTTCGACCGCGTCCTGGCCACCCGCTTCGGCGTGGCCGCCATCGAGATGGTCAAGCAGGGCCGGTTCGGCGTGATGGTCGCCCTGCGGGGCAACCGGATCACCTCCCTGCCGCTGGAGGAGGCGCTGGCCGGAGAGCACAAGCTCGACCTGACCTTCTACGAGCTGGCCAACATCGTCAAGTGACGCGAGGAGGCACGGCATGACCACCATGAGCATGGGGAAGCTGGCGAACCTGCGGCGACTGGCGGACGGGGCCGGCCGCTTCAAGATGCTGGCCATCGACCAGCGCGACTCCCTGCGCAAGGCGCTGGGCCAGGCCCTGCGACGGGAGAGCGCCCAGGTGACCTACGAGGACATGGCGGCGACCAAGACGCTGATCACCGAGGTCCTCGCCCCCTACTCCACGGCCACGCTGGTGGACCCGGTCTACGGGCTGCCCCGCGCCGTGCGGGTCGTCCCCGGGGCCGTGGGCCTGCTGGTGGCCACGGAGGAGACGGGATACGAGAAGGCCGGTCCCGGCGGTCGCGAGCGGAAGTCCCGCCTGGTGGAGGGATGGTCCGTGGCCAAAGCCAAGCGGGCGGGGGCCAATGCGGTGAAGCTGCTCATCTACTACAACCCCGACGCCTCCGGGGAGGTGCTGGCCCACCAGCAGGAGGTGGTGCGGCAGGTGGGCGAGGCCTGCCGGCAGGAGGACATCCCCTTCCTCCTGGAGCTGGTCACCTACCCCATCGAGGAGCCCTCCGCGGACACGCCGGAGTTCGCCCGCCGCCGCCCGGAGCACACCCTGGAGTCGGCGCGGGAGTTCTCTCGCGACGACTACCAGGTGGACATCCTCAAGCTGGAGTTCCCCGGAGACCTGAAGTACACGCGGCAGTTCTGCGCGGGGGCCTTCGATGGACAGGAGCGGCCGGCGGTGTACGACCTGGACCAGGTCCGCGGATTCTGCCGCCGGCTCGACGAGGTCTCCCGGCGCCCCTGGGTCATCCTCAGCGGGGGCGTCGCTATCAAGGAGTTCCTGGCCAACCTGGAGCTGGCCGTGGAGGCCGGCGCCAGCGGCTTCCTCTGCGGGCGGGCCATCTGGAAGGACGTCGTGCCGCGGTACCCCGACCTGGAGGGCATGCGCGCCTTCCTGCGCGCGGAGGGGACCTACAACTTCCTGCGGGCGAACGCGACGGCGGAGCGGGCGCGGCCCTGGTTCGACCACCCCTGGATCGGTGGGGGGGAGCGGGTGCGCCTTCCCGAAGAGGACGCATCCTGGTACCGGCAGTACGCGCAGGCCGCGCGCGTAGCTGCCTCGTAGCTCCCTTCCGCTGCCCGGACGTGCGTGGCCGCTCGCCTCCCCGGCAGCACCGAGATGAGCGTCGGCGCCGACACCGCGCTCACCCGTCTGACCTCACACCCCCGGCACCGCCCGAGGGAAGCGGTCGGGGTCGGCCAGGAACTCCCGGCGGCACGCTTCCGAACAGAAGAGGTACTGCCGGCCGCCGTACTCGACCTGCAGCGCCCCGCCGGGATCGACCCGCATTCCGCACACGGGATCGCGGACCTCGCCGGCCAGCCCGGCCTTTGCCGGCTCCTCGGCGCGCGGGCGTTCGCCCAGCAGCACGGTGTACAGGCGCAGTTCGTCGGCGATGAGCCGGGTGAGCAGGAACCGCTCCCGCACCAGGTCCCGGCCGCGTTGTCCCAGCCGGGCGGCTTCTTCCGGATGATGCAGCAGCCAGCAGATGCGATCGGCCGCCTCCTCCACAGACTCCACCAGGAATCCGCCGGCGCCGTCCTGCAACTGCAGCGGGATTCCGCCCGCGCGGCCGGCCACCACCGGGGTCCCCTTCCAGAGCGCCTCGGAGACGACCAGGCCGAACCCCTCGCGGATCGACTTCTGGATAACCACCCGGGAGAGGCGCTGGAAGGCGTTCACCTCCACGTTGCCGACACCGATCAGGTTGGTGAAGACGTGGATCCCGGGGTCCTGACGGGCTTCCTCCAGAATCTGATGGTAGATCTCCCATCCCTCGGGATCGTCCAGGGCCATGGAACCGACCAGGGCCAGCTGCAGGCGCGGCACTTCCTGCCGCACCAGGCGGTAGGCAGCGATTACGCCCAGCGGGGCCTTCCAGGGGTCGAACCGGGATACCTGCGTCACCAGGGGCTGGTCCACCTCAACGCCTATCCACTGCAGCACCCGGCGGGCCACGGCCGGACGCAGGTCGATGTTCTTGGGGCTTTCCGGGTCGATGGCCGGCGGGATGATCTCGATACGCGGCACCGGACAGGTGGGCGGGACGAACCCTCCGAGGGTGAAGACCGCCGCGTCGTAGCCCTCCAGAAACGGCCGGAGAAATCCCCAGACCTGCGGGTTGGGTTCGGAGGTGTCGATGTGGCAGCGCCAGACCCACCGGGCCGCATCCTTGCCGTGGAGCTGCAGCAGGGCCAGCGGCTGCGGGTCGTGGACGACAATCAGATCGTAGGCTTCCTCCAGCATCCTGGCATTGCGCGTTGAGTGGGTGAGGTAGGTTTCCTGCTCAGACGCGGTCAGCTCCCGCTGCGCCCCCTGCAGACCGTTGTGTATGGCCTTGGTGACGCGGAAAAAGGTCTCGTCGCCGGTGATGAGTTTCCAGTCGGCCAGCAGACCCAGATCCCGCAGCAGCGGCACCTCCGACCGGAGGATCTCGGCCACGCCGCCGCCGTAGGGGGTGGCGTTGATGTGCACGATCCGCGCCCCCCGCAGGGGCGCCGCCAGCTCACGCAGACGGGCCACCACCTCAGCCCCGGCGCTCGCCTCGTAGATCTGGATGGACTGCCTGCCGACGTCAACGGTCTTCAACATGGGTATCGTCCACGCGATTCCCCCCGACGTAGACGGCGGCCGCGCGCAGCCACCGGTCGAACAGGACCAGGTCAGCGCGCGCCCCCGGGGCGATGCGCCCCAGATCACGCCGTCCCAGAACCCGTGCCGGCACCGCGGACGCCATCAGCACGGCCTGGCGCAGCGGAACCCCCAGGCCGACCAGGTTGCGTACCGCCTGATCCATCCCCAGCACGCTGCCGGCCAGGGTGCCGTCGGCCAGCCGCGGCGCGTCCGTGATGCGCACGCGCGCGCCCGCAAGCCGGGCCGTGCGCCGCCGCAGACCTGCCGCTGCGATGGCGTCGGTGACCAGTGCCACCCGTCTCCACCCCTTCAACCGGACGGCCAGCCGGATGACGGCCGGGTGCACGTGCACCAGGTCGGCAATCAGCCCCACGGTGATGCCGGGATGCAGCAGCGCCGCGGCGGCGATGCCCGGTTCCCGGTGGTGCAGACCGCGCATGCCGTTGAACAGGTGGGTCACGACGCGGACCCCGCGGGCGAACGCCGCCAGCGCCTGCTCGTAGGTGGCCGCCGTGTGCCCGGCCGAGACCACGCAGCCACGCTCCCGCAACGCTGCGATGACGCGGTCCGCCCGGGGGAGCTCCGGCGCCAGGGTCACCATGCGCACCAGCCCGGGCACCTCGTCCAGCAGGGCGGCCAGGCGGCCATCGGGCGGGCGGAGGTGGCGCGGGTCGTGCGCCCCCTTGAATGCCGGATTGAGGAACGGCCCTTCCACGTGCACACCCAGGATCCGGGGCGCCTCCACGGCGGCCGCTGCGCGCCGCCACCAGGCCAGCGCGGTGCGGAGGCGGTCCAGGGGCGCCGAAATCAGCGTGGGGAGAAAGGCGGTCACGCCCGTGGAAAGCAGGTAGCGGCGGACCGCCTCCAGGTCGGTGCCGTCTCCTACCGAGAGGAAGTCCACGCCAACCGCCCCGTTGACCTGCAGGTCGACTAGTCCCGGCGCCAGGATTCCCTCGGGAGCGGCAAGGTCCGCACGGCGCGCCACCCCCTGGCGAACCTCCACGATGCGGCTGCCGGCGATCGTCACGACCCCGGGGGTGAGGTCGCGTCGGGGCGCGATGACCCGGCCGACCGCCAGGACCTGCACCTGTGGGCGGCTCGTCATCGCCGCTCCGTTACGGCGCCAGGAGCCGCCAGGACGTCCACGCAGCCATCATACCCCTTCGCGCGGGGCCGCGCCCCGCCCCTGCCCGGGGACACCGCTGCGGCCAGGGCGGCCGCACCCGGCGGCGAACACTTCTGCAGGACACACGCGCTGGCGCGCAGGAGGGTGGGCGCATGGAGACGCCGGAGGGGGCCCGCAGCCGCTACGGGCTGGAGCACCACGGCTTCCGCAACGTAGGCAACGTCTACTGGAACCTGACCACGCCGCAGCTCTATGAGGAAGCCATCCGCCGCCGGGAGGGGCGGCTGGCCCACCTGGGCCCGCTGGTGGTGCGGACGGGACACCACACCGGCCGTTCTCCCAACGACAAGTTCGTGGTGCGGGAGCCGTCCAGCGCGGAGCACATCTGGTGGGGGCCGGTGAACCGGCCCATGCCACTGGAGCAGTTTGACATCCTGCACCGCCGCCTGCTCGCCTACTTCCAGGGGAAGGACCTCTTCGTCCAGGACTGCTTCGTCGGCGCCGACCCGGAGTACCGCATGCCCCTGCGGGTGATTACCGAGACCGCCTGGCACAACCTCTTCGCCCGCGTCATGTTCATCCGCCCCGAGCGGGCGGAGCTGCCCGCCCACGTCCCTCAGTTCACCGTCATCCACGCGCCCAACTTCCACGCCATCCCCGAGGTGGACGGCACCCGCTCGGAGGTGTTCATCGTCATCCACTTCGGGCAGCGCCTGGTGCTCATCGGGGGTACCCACTACGCAGGGGAGATCAAGAAGTCGGTCTTCACGCTGCTCAACTACCTGCTGCCGCAGCGGGGCGTGCTTTCCATGCATTGCTCGGCGAACATGGGGGCCGGCGGCGACGTGGCCATCTTCTTCGGCCTCTCCGGGACCGGCAAGACCACCCTCTCCGCCGACCCTGGGCGCATCCTCATCGGCGACGACGAGCACGGCTGGAGCGACCGCGGCATCTTCAACTGCGAGGGGGGCTGCTACGCCAAGGTGATCCACCTCTCCCCCGAGGCGGAGCCGGAGATCTACGAGACCACCCGCCGCTTCGGGACCATTCTGGAGAACGTCGGCTTCGACAGCACCACGGGCCGGGTGGATCTGGACGACGATTCCCTCACCGAGAACACCCGGGCGGCGTACCCCATCACCCACATCCCCAACGCCGCGCGCGACGGGCTGGGCGGCCACCCGCGGACCGTCATCATGCTCACCGCCGACGCCTTCGGGGTCCTTCCGCCCCTCGCCCGCCTCTCGCCGGCCCAGGCCATGTACCACTTCCTCTCCGGGTACACGGCCAAGGTGGCGGGCACCGAGCGCGGCGTCACCGAGCCGCAGGCCACGTTCAGCGCCTGCTTCGGCGCGCCGTTCATGGCCCTCTCCCCCATCGTCTACGCGGAGATGCTGGGCGAACGCCTCCGCCGCCACGGGGTGGCCGTGTGGCTGGTCAACACCGGATGGAGCGGCGGGCCGCACGGGGTCGGCCGGCGCATCCGCCTCGACTACACCAGGGCCATGGTCCGCGCCGCCCTGAGCGGAGCCCTGGAGGGGGTGGCGCTGCGCCCCGACCCCGTCTTCGGCCTCGCCGTCCCTGCCGCCGTCCCCGGCGTTCCCGTCGAGATCCTCACGCCGCGGGAGACGTGGAGGGATGCGGCGGCCTACGACCTCCAGGCGCGGAAGCTGGCGGAGATGTTCACCCGGAACTTCGCGCAGTTTGCCGACCAGGTCCCCGAGGCCGTGCGCGCCGCAGGCCCACGCCTGAAGGGATGAGCTCCGCTCCCAGCCTGTCCCGCGTCATTGCCGGCCAGTTCACTCCGTCTCCACTTCCCGGATGGTGAGCACGGGGATGCGGCTGTGCCGCACCACGTACTCCGCCACGCTCCCCAGGAGGACGCGGGCCAGGCCGGTGCGCCCGTGGGTGCCCATGACGATCAGGTCGGCTCCTACCTCCTCGGCCACCTGCAGGATGGTCGGCCGGGTGGAGCCCTCCCGCAGCACGGTCTGCGCCTGAGGGAAGCGTGCCTGCAGCCGGGCCATCTCCTCCGCGGCTTCCGCGCGCACCCGTTCCACCAGCTCGTCCACGGCCGGCATCATCGCCACCTGCGTGGAAAGGCCGGCCAGCCCGGCCAGGCTCAGATCGAGCACGTGCAGGACCACCAGCTCCGCGCCGAACGTGCGGTGCATCACCTCCGCCCAGCGGGCGGCAGTCTCCGCCCCCGGGGAGAAGTCGGTGGGGAAGAGGATGCGGCGCACCCGCACCTCCGGGGTCGCTGCCGGCTGCTGCTCCCCTGCCATTTCCCTGCCTCCCCTCTGGGCGACGACGCGCGCGGCGGCGGGTTCAGGCCACCGTCGTCTCGGCGGCGTGCCCCCGATCAGCCACCACCTCGGTGGTGATGGGCACCGCCGGCCGCAGCATCGCCGCAATGGGACAGTACTTCTCCTGGGAGAGCCGCACCGCCTTTTCCACCTGCTCCTCCGTCAGCCCCCGCCCGCGGGCCACATAGCGCCCCTCAAACTGCATACCCCCCTTCCACTGCAGGCGGACCTCCACCCACACTCCCCCTTTCTGCCGCGAAGCCGTGGCTGAGTTCACCGTACCTCCCGCGGCGGGCGGGAGGCATCAGGCAGAGACCCGATGGCTGCCGCCGCGGGGCATCCGGATGAGCAGCACCGGGCGGGGGGCGCGGGCCACCAGGCGGGAGGCCACACTCCCCGCCCACACCGCGGAGACACCGGAGCGGCCGTGGGTGGCCATCACCAGCAGGTCCACGTCGGGGGCTGCCAGCCGGTCAAGGAGTACGCGCACCGGCTCGCCCCGCTCCACGGCCGCGGCCACCGTCACCCCCTCCTGCACCAGCCGCGCCGTGACGGCCTGCAGGTACGTCACCGCCTGCTCCGCCTCGGCGTCCAGCAGCGCGGCCCCGGCGGTGGGCATGAGGCGGGCGGCTGTCGCCCGGTCGTCGGCGATGGTGGCCAGCGTGGGCACCACCATCACCAGGGCCACCTCCGCGGTCAGGGCACGGGCCAGCGCCGCCGCCGCCGGCAGGGCGGCTTCGGCCATGGCGCTACCGTCCAAAGGGACGAGCAGCCGGCGGACCGTCCAGACCTGCTCACGGCGCACCGCGGTGGGCGCCATGAGCAGGACGGGAACCGTCCCCCGCGCCAGCACCTGTTCCGCCACGCGCCCGAAGAGCAGCGCCCGTACCCCGCCGCGGCCGTGGGTGCACAGGACGATCAGATCCGCGCCCAGGCTGGCCGCGCGGCTGGCGATGACCCCGGCCACGTCCGCCCCCTGGTCCACCGCCGCCGCCGCCCTCACTCCCTGGGCGGCCATCGCCTCCGCCACCCCGCGCAGGTAGCCGTCCGCCTCCCCCGCCTGTGTCAGGTGCACGTCGCCGTGTACCGTGGGCGGGGCGCCCGGCTCGACCACGTGCAGCAGGGTGACCTGCGCATCCAGGGCCCGGGCCAGCGCGGCGGTGACCGGGAGTACCGCCTCCGCCAGACGGGAGCCATCCAGGGGAACCAGCATGTGGCGGAACATGGGCTAGCCTCCCGTGGCAATCCGGTAGAGCAGAAACAGGTTCAGGGCGATGATCATGGCCACCAGGACCCCGGTCAGTGCCGTGGTCCAGGTGCCGTTGACCAGCCCGCCCATGAGGTCGCGGCGGCTGGTGAAGAGCACCAGAGGCCCCAGGGCGAAGGGCAGGCCGAAGCTGAGGATCACCTGGCTGATCACCAGGGTGCGCGTGGGATCCAGCCCCATGGCGATGACCGCGATGGCCGGGGCCATGGTCACCACGCGGCGCAGCCAGATGGGGATCTGCCGGTGCAGGAAGCCCTGCATGATCACCTGCCCGGCCATGGTCCCCACTGTGGAGGAGGAGAGCCCGGAGGCCAGCAGGGAGACGGCGA
>JBBIIQ010000064.1:0-9580 GCA_037446405.1 Armatimonadota bacterium
ACGACTCCCGCCGCCAGCGGCGCCTCCGGGCCGATGACCGTGAGGTCGGCGCGGACGGTCCGCGCGGCGTCGACGAGGGCGGGGACATCCGCGGGGCCGACCGGCACGGAGGCCCCCAGGGCCAGTGTGCCGGCGTTGCCGGGTGCGAACCAGAGGCGCGGGCGGTGCGGGGAACTGGCGAGCGCCCACCCCAGGGCATGCTCCCGCCCCCCGCTGCCGACGATCAGTATCCTGATGGCCGGACCTCCTGAATGTTCGGATTTGCCGGAAAAGCCTACTCTGTACCGGCCTCTCCAGGGTGATTCTGGGCGAATAGCTGCAGCATCAGCAAGAAGGAAATTGTGAAAGTTCGCAGTCGAGGGAATTGTTTGGAGCTGAGCGAACAAATTGCAGGCAGAGAGCTGCTAGGCCCCCTGCCTGCACGAACCAAGACAGAGCTGTTCTCGACTACACGGCCCCCGCTACATGGGAGGCGTGGGCGGAGTGGGACTCTCCTTCTCCTCCTCGGGCTTCTCCACCACCATCGCCTCGGTGGTCAGCAGCAACCCGGCGATGCTGGCCGCGTTCTGCAGCGCAGAGCGGACGACCTTCGCCGGGTCGACGATGCCGGCCTTCATCATCTCCACGAACGTCCCGGAGAGCACATCGTAGCCGAACCCCGGAGGCTGCTGCCGCGTCTGCTCCACGATGATCGATCCCTCCTGGCCGGCGTTCACCGCCAGCTGGCGGGCCGGCTCGTCCAGGGCGCGGCGGACGATGTTCACGCCCATGGCCTCGTCACCCTGCGCCTCCACCTTCTCCAGAGCGGCGGCCGCAGTGACCAGGACCGTCCCGCCGCCGGGGACGATGCCCTCCTCGACGGCGGAGCGTGTCGCCCGCAGCGCGTCTTCGGTGCGCGTCTTGCGGTACTTCAGCTCGGCCTCGCTGGGCGCCCCCACCTTGATCACGGCCACACCGCCGGAGAGCTTTCCCAGCCGCTCCTGCAGCTTCTCCCGGTCGTAGTCGGACTCCGTCTCGTCGATCTGCTTGCGGATCTGCTGGATGCGCTTCTGGATCTCCTGCTGGCTGCCAGCGCCGCCGACGATGATGGTCTCCTCCTTGCGCACCTTCACCTGGCGCGCCCGCCCCAGGTGCTTGACGTCCACGTTCTCCAGCTTCATCCCTACCTCTTCGCTGACCACCTGGCCGCCGGTGAGGATGGCGATGTCCTGCAGGATGGCCTTGCGCCGGTCGCCGAAGGCGGGGGCCTTGACGGCCACGGCGGAGAGCGTGCCGCGCAGCTTGTTCACCACCAGGGTGGCCAGGGCCTCCCCCTCCACGTCCTCAGCGATGATCAGCAGCGGCTTGCCCACCTGCACCACCTTTTCCAGCACGGGGAGCAGGTCCTTGACGGCGCTGACCTTCTTGTCGGTGATCAGGATGAGGGGCTCCTCCAGCACCGCCTCCATCTTCTCGGGATCGGTAATGAAGTACGGGGAGATGTACCCCTTGTCGAACATCATCCCCTCGACGACCTCCACGGTCGTCTCGATCCCCTTGGACTCCTCCACGGTGATGACGCCATCCTTGCCCACCTTGTCCATGGCGTCGGCGATGAGCCGGCCGATGGCCTGGTCGTTGGCGGAGATGCTGGCCACGTAGGCGATCTCGTCCTTGGTCTCCAGCGGCTTGGCCACCGCCTTGATGTGCTCGACCACGCGCTGCGTGGCCTTGTCGATGCCCCGCTTCAGGGCCATGGGGTTGGCCCCCGCGGCCACCATCTTCAGCCCGTCGCGGATCATGGCCTGCGCCAGGATGGTGGCGGTGGTCGTCCCGTCACCGGCCACATCCTCGGTCTTGGTGGCCACCTCGCGGACGAGCTGCGCGCCCGCGTTCTCAAAGGGATCTTCCAGCTCGATCTCCTTGGCCACGGTCACACCGTCGTGGGTGATCGTGGGGGACCCGAACTTCTTCTCCAGCACGACGTTGCGGCCCTTGGGACCCAGGGTGATGCGCACGGCGTCGGCCAGCTTGTTCACGCCGCGCTCCATGGACCGCCGCGCCTCTTCGTTGTACGCGAGCATCTTCGGCACTGCTGTCACCTCCGTCGGTCACAACCCCCTGACCCCCGCGGCAGCCGGACCCGCCGATCGCGCTGCCGGGGCCCGCCGGCCCGCAGGAGTGCAGGACGATCTAGACCTTGGCCGGGGTCTTCTCCACCACGGCCAGGATATCGCTCTGGCGCAGGATCAGGTACTCCTGGTCCTCGATCTTGACCTCCGTGCCGGCGTACTTGGCGAAGAGCACCCGGTCGCCGACGCTGACATCGAGAGGCAGGCGCCGCTTCCCCTCATCGTCCCACTCCCCTGGGCCGACGGCGACGACCTCGCCGTGCTGGGGCTTCTCCTTGGCGGTGTCGGGCAGAACGATCCCGCCCTTGGTGCGCTCCTCCTCCTCCAGTGGCTTGACGACCACGCGGTCGCCCAGTGGCCGAAGCTGCATCCTCTGGTCCCTCCTTTGCCTCTTCCCGCCGCTGCAGCGGCCGGGGAATCTGGGTCGCCCGGACCCGGGGGTCCCCGGCCTTGGCTGCCGGGGGTGGCCCGGTGATTAGCACTCTGAGCCATAGAGTGCTAGCACCCGTAATGGTAGGCAGCCCGCCCGGACGATGCAAGCCCCTATTTCCCCCGCAGCCGGCGGCGGGGGAGGCGCGTTTCCAACAGACCGTGAACGATGGGAAATCCCTCCAGCTTGCCGCGAAGCATGCGCGAGGGCGGCTCCACTAGCCTTGCCCACAGGTTTGTGCACATTATCCACAACCTCCCGGCTATCCCCAGAAGACGAACATTCGACCGCCGTAACCGGCAACCGGGTTCCTGGAGGAAGAACGAGATTCCTCCCCGGACCTGGATCAGGCCAGTGGGAGGTCGGCCGCAACGGAGAGGTCGAACCCGTCCGTCTCCCCCTTCAGGAGACGCGCCGCTCCAGCGGCCGCGATCATGGCCGCATTGTCGGTGCACAGCGCTGGCGGAGGGACAAGGAGGGGCAGGTTGCGCTGCCGCGCCTCCGCCGCCGCCCGCTGCCGCAGGAGGCTGTTGGCCGCCACCCCGCCGGCCAGCATCACCCCCCGAGGGCGATACGCGTCCACCGCCCGGAACAGCTTCCCCACCAGGACCTCGACCACCGCCCGGCGGAAGCTCGCGGCGAAATCGCGCGCGAAGTCGGGGTCTGCGGGCCGGCCTCGCCAGGCGCGCAGGGCGGCGGTCTTCAGCCCGCTGAAGGAGAAGTCGTAGCCGCCGTCGGGGAAGGGCAGCGGCAGGGGGACGCGATCCGGACGCCCGCCCGCGGCCAGGCGGTCCAGGGGGGGACCGCCCGGGTACCCCAGTCCCATCAACCGCCCCACCTTGTCGACGGCCTCACCGGCCGCGTCGTCGCGCGTGCGGCCGAGCACCTCATAGCAGCCCTCCTCTCGCATGAGGACCAGGTCGGTGTGCGCCCCGGAGACGATCAGCACCACCGCGGGCAACGGCCAGGTGGGACGGTCGAGACGGTTGGCGTAGATGTGTCCTTCCAGGTGGTTCACGCCGACCAGGGGCAGGCCGCAGGTGTAGGCCAGCGCCTTGGCCGCGGCCACGCCCACCGTCAGGCTGCCCAACAGGCCGGGACCACGCGTCACCGCCACACCGCCCACCGCTCGCAGCGGCACCCCCGCCCGCTCCAGCGCCTCGTCCAGCACCGGCAGCAGGCGCTCGATGTGCCGGCGGGAGGCAAGTTCCGGGACGACGCCACCGAAGCGGCGGTGCAGGTCGGCCTGTGAGGCGATGACATTGCTGCGGATGCGGAAGCCAGCGTCGATGACGGCCGCGGCCGTTTCGTCGCACGAGGTTTCGATGCCCAGCAGCAGCGTCAAGGTGGGTCAGGAGCCGAGGAGCGTGGCGCGCAGTCTCTCGTAGCGCCGCCGAAACTCCTCCTCCCAGATGTTGCCCGTCCACATGACCAGGGCGTCTTCCCCGTTGTCGCTGTAGTAGTGGCGCCGCACGCCCACATCCCGGAACCCGTACTTGCGGTAGAGGCTCTGCGCCACCAGGTTGGAGCGGCGCACCTCCAGCTGCACCCACCGGGCGCCCCGCTCCCCGGCCCTGTCGATCAGGGCGATGAGCAGCCGCTCGCCGATCCCCTGCCCGCGCAGCCCCGGGTGCACGGCGATGGTGGTGATGTGCGCCTCGTCCATCACCACCCACATGCCGGCGTAGCCGACGACGGCTCCCTCCCGCCGCGCCACCAGGTAGATCGCGGTGCGGTTGTGGTCGAGCTCGTGCTCGTAGGCATCGCGCGGCCAGGGGGTGGGGAAGGAGCGGCGCTCGATCTCCAGGACCGCCGGGATATCCGCCGGCGTCATCGGCGCGATCTCGACGCGGGTGATCTCCTTGACCATGCGGCGCTTACCGTATCATAGCGCATCCCACGGTCAGGCGATCAGAGGGCGGCGGCCGTAGACGGGCGCCAGCCTGTAGGGATCGTCCCGTTGCCCAGCCAGCAGCCGTTCCCGCCCCAGCGTGGCCGTGACCGCGGCGCGCGGCACCCACAGCGGCGGCGGCGCCAGGCGTCCGCCGGGAACGGCCTGACGGATCACGTCCGGCCAGCGCGCCAGCCCGTCTCCCAGCAGCAGCACCGGCTCCCCTCCGGGGACGAGGCCGCCGAGGGCCTCTGGAGGCAGCACCGTGTCCTCCCGCACCCTGGTGAGGTGCTGCCCGTCCTCCCGACGGAAGACCGCGGCCGCCACCTCGCCGCGCCTGGCGTCGAGCACGGGCACCACCAGGCCGGAGGATGCGGCGACGGCGGCCAGCGCCTCCAGCGTGGAGACCCCGACCAACGGCACGCCGCTGGCCCGCGCCCAGGCTGTGGCCGTGGCGATGCCGATGCGCAGCCCGGTGAACCCGCCGGGGCCCTGGGAAACGGCCAGCCCCTCCACCTGCATCCTGGAGACGCCGGCGTCGGCGAGTACGCGCTCGATGGCCGGGATCAGCCACTCCAGGTGCCGCATGGGCACCAGCGCCGTGGACTCGGCCAGCAGTCCCTGGGGGCCGACCAGGGCCACGCTGCCATAGGGCGTGGCCGTCTCCAGACCGAGGACGAGCATCGCCCCTAGGCGCGGGCGGGAGAGATGCTGGCCCGGGCGTCGGCCACCGCCGCGGCGGCGGCGGCCGGACCGTCTCCTTGGGCACGCAGGTGGAGGACGCGCTCCTCCACCTCCGTGCCGTAGGCCAGCTCCACCTGCAGCAGCGGCGGGCGCAGCAGCGGCGCCACCTTCTCCGCCCACTCGATCACGGTGATCCCCCGCTCCAGCAGCTCCTCCAGTCCCAGCGCGGCGGCCTCCGCCGGCTCCAGGCGAAAGAGGTCCACGTGGTAGACCGGTACGGGGCCGGCGTACTCGCGGACCAGGGTGAAGGTGGGGCTGGCGATGTACCCTGCGGCACCGGCTCCGGCGGCGATGCCCCGCGCCAGGACCGTCTTGCCCGTGCCCAGCTCTCCGCTCAAGGCCACCACATCTCCGCGGCGCAGGTGGCGGCCGACGAGGCGCCCGACCTGGAGGGTCTCCTCCTCGCTGCGCGTGTGGATGACGACCGTCACGTCTCCTCGGGCCGCACGTGCACCGTCAGCCCCTCCATCCCCACCACGCGCACGCGCTCTCCCTCGTTGATGCGGCGGCCTTCCGCCCGCGCCGTCCACATCTCGCCGCGCACGTAGACCATCCCCTCCGGGTCCAGCACCGTGCGCGCCACACCCACCGCGCCGACCAACCCCTCCGCCCCGCTGCGCACCACGGCGCGCTGCGCCCGGATGCCGGCCCCCACGGCAAAGAGGAAGAACGCCGCCAGCACCGCGGCCACGCCCAGGATCAGCTGCAGGGAGATGCGCAGGAAGGGCGCCTGGCGCGAGGTGAGCAGGATCGCCCCGAAGATGAAGGCGACGACGCCGCCGAAGGTAAGGACGCCGTGTCCGGGAATCTTCAGGTCGGCGATGAACATGACCACGGCCAGCGCGATGAGCACCAGCCCCGCCGCGTTGACCTCCAGGATGGCGAAGGAGGCCAGGCCCAGGACCAGGGCGATGGCGCCGACCACGCCGGGGAGGATCAGGCCGGGATTGTACAGCTCGGCCAGCACACCGATGATGCCGATGTTGAGCAGGATGAAGCCGATGTTGGGGTCGGAGAGCAGGTTGAGGAACTGCTCGGTGATGTCCATGCGCAGGGGGACCACGCGGGCGCGCCGCGTGCGCAGCGTCACCGGCCCCTCCGCTGTGGTCACCGCCCGGCCGTCCACGGCGCGCAGCAGGTCGTCCTCGCTGCGGGCCACCAGGTCCACCACGCCCAGCCGCACCGCCTCCTCCTCATCGGAGGAGATGCTCTCCCGCACCGCCTTTTCCGCCCACTCGGCGTTCCGGCCGCGGCGCCGGGCCAATCCGCGGATGTTGGCCACAGCGTCGTTGGTCACCTTCTCCAGCAGCGTCCTCTCCTGCTCCCCCTGCCCGCCCTGCCCCACGCCCACCGGGTGCGCCGCGCCGATGCGGGTCGCCGGGGCCATGGCGGCCACATTCGCCGCGAAGGTGACGAAGACCCCGGCGGAGGCGGCGCGCGCCCCCTGCGGCGCCACGTAGACGATGATGGGGACGCTGCTGTTGAGCATGGCCTTGGTGATGTCGTCCATGGACTTGAGCAGGCCACCGGGCGTGTCCAGGCGGATGAGCAGCGCCTCGGCCCGCTCCTCCTCCGCATGCCGGATGGCCCGCATGATGTAGCGCGCCGTGGAGGGGGCGATCACGCCCTCGACGTCGATGCGGTAGACGGTGGGCGCGGCGGGTGCCTGCGGCGCCGCCAGCGCCGGGGGCAGGAGCAGCAGGAGGGCCAGCACCGGGGCCAGGAGCAGCAGGAGCGCCAGCGCAGCCGGGAGTCCCCCGCCAGTGCGCACGGCGGCGCGCCGAACCAGGTCGTCCCCCCACGCGCTCATGACCGCCGCTCGCCTCCTCCGCCGGCTCCACCGGCCGGGCTTCCCGCCCGTTCCTCCTCGCTGTGCGGACGGACCACCTGGCGCTCATAGATGCGCCGCACGTCGTCGAGGGTATTGACCTCCGCAGCGGTCTTGTCCTGCCGCCAGCGCTTGATCCGGGGGAAGCGCAGGGCGAAGCCGGAATCGTGCCGCGCGCTGCGCGTCACCGCATCGAACGCCACCTCCAGGACCACCGCCGGCTGGACCACCTTCACCCGCCCCAGATCCGCCACCGTGTGCGCGCGAAACCAGCGCGTCAGCTCCGCGATCTCCCGGTCGGTGAGCCCGGAGTACGCCTTGCCGATGGTGGCCAGCCGCTCGCCGTCGCGCACGGCGAAGGTGACGTCGGAGAGGACCCCGGCCCGCCGGCCGTGCCCGTGCTCCGCGGCCACCACCACCACGTCCAGCGAGGCCAGTTCCTCCTTCCACTTCATCCACTGCCGGCCGCGGCGGCCCGGCGCGTAGGCGGAGCCCAGGCGCTTCACCACCAGCCCCTCGTTGCCCCGGGCGCGCGCCTCGCGGAAGCGCCGCGCCAGGTGGTCTGCATCCTCCGCCACCGTGGCGGAAGAGGGCCGGATCGGCCCGGAGAAGGATAGCTGCTCCAGGCGCCTGCGCCGCTCCGCCAGCGGCGCCGCCAGCAGGTCAACCCCGTCCAGGTGCAGCAGGTCGAAGACGAACAGGACCACCGGGATCCGGCCGACCAGAGGACCGGGCTCCTTGCGCCGCAGCCGCTGCTGCAGCAGCGAGAAGGGCAGCGGGTGCTCCCCCCGCCAGGCCAGGATCTCCCCGTCGACGATGTAGCGGCCGGCCAGCCCCTGCAGCGCCGGCAGCAGCTCGGGGAAGGAGCCGGTGACGTCGTCCAGCGTCCGGGAGTAGATGGCGACGCGCCCGTCACCCTTGTGCACCTGCGCGCGGATGCCGTCGTACTTGTCCTCCACGAGCAGCGCGGCCTCCTGCGCCCCGCGCACCGGTGCAAACGCCTCCTCCGGGGCGAAGATCGTCTCCGCCAGCATGAAGTGGAAAGGGTGGAACAGCGCCAGCCGAGCCTCCTCCAGCCGTCCCCGCCGCGCCAGGACCGCCACCTCGCCGATGTGGCCGATCAGCATGTGGGCGCGGCGGACCAGGGGCAGCAACACGCGGTGCGCGCCGGCCCGCGGCTGCGGGGCGAAGGCCGCGGCGATGGCCTCCTCCAGGAGGCCCGCCTTCAGGCCCACGCGCAGGTCCGAGGTGATGATCTTCACCAGGTACTTCGCCTCCAGGGGCGTGGCGGAGGCCAGCAGGCTCCGCAGCGCGGCCACCTTCAGCCCCCGCGACCCCGCCCCCGCCGCTGCGGCCATGGTCTCGAAGGCACTGCGCACGCCCGCCAGCGTCAGCGGCTCCGCCGGCCGGGCGGGGCGGGCGGCGAAGAGCTCCTCCGCCACCTCGCCCAGGTCGCCGTGGCGCAGGTAGGCGTCGTGGAGCGCCTCCTCACCGGCGCCCGCCAGCGCCGCCAGGACGTCCGCCAGCGCCGCCCAGCCCACGTTCAGCCGGCGGGCGTCGCCCGCGGGAAAGGCCGTCCCCGTGAGGAAGGTGCAGGCTGCATCCAGGCTCTCGTCGTCCAGGGCGTGGAAGTACCGCGCCAGGAGGGCGACCTTCTCCCCGCGACGAGAGGTCTGCGCCACCGCCTCCATGGTCTCAGCCAGCGCCCGAAATGACCGGGGGATCTCCACCGGTTGTATTGTAACCTCCCCGCGGTCGCCGCGCCGGGCGCGGGCTGTCCCGGGACGCGCGGTCACTACGCGGTGGCGGGAGACTCCAGGCGCAGGACTGGGACGATCTCGCCGCGGCGCAACGATGCCAGGACGGGCGGACTCACCGCCGGCGGAACCGCGCCGCCGCCTCGACGAGCGCGCCGAAGAGGGCCCGCTGCCGGGGATCGCGGTCGGCCATCCGCTCGGGGTGCCACTGCACGCCGAGGACGAACGGAAGCTCCTGCGCTTCCACGCCCTCCACCACCCCGTCCGGCGCCCGGGCTACGACGCGCAGCCCCGCAGCGGCGGTGTCCACCGCCTGGTGGTGGAAGGAGTTCACCGCTGCCTCCTCTACGCCCAGGATGCGGGCCAGCTGTGCGGTGGGGTCCAGGCGCACCGGATGCGCCGCCTCCCAGTCCTGCGGCGGGGGCGAGCGGCGGCGCTGCTGGTGGGCGGCGGGGTGGATGCCGCGCAGGGAGAGGTCCTGCAGCAGCGTCCCGCCCATGGCCACATTCAGGACCTGAATGCCGCGGCAGATCCCCAGGATCGGCGCGCCCCGCTCCAGGGCCCAGGCGATGACCTCCAGCTCGAACTCGTCGCGCTCCCTGTCCACCTCCAGCGTCCCGGAGGCGCGCGGGTCGATCTCCTGGCCGTAGCGGGCGGGATGGACGTCGAGACCTCCGGCCAGCACCAGGCCGTGCGCGCGGCGCACCTCGGCCGCCCCGTCCTCCGGCAGCACCAGCAGGGGCACGCCTCCGGCGGCCATCACCGCCTCCAGGTAGCGGTCCGCCGGCGCGGTGGCCCTCCTGGACCAGGTGACGGCGA
>JBBIIQ010000065.1:0-9530 GCA_037446405.1 Armatimonadota bacterium
CGCCAGCCGCGCCCTCGATGACACCTCCCTCGCCGCGCTGGAGGAGGCGCTGATCCGCGCCGACGTGGGGGTGAGCGCGGCGGCGGAGGTGACCGCCCGGCTGCGCCAGGAGCGCGGGCTGCGCACGCCCGCCGCTGTGCGCGCGGCGCTGCGGCGCATCCTCCTGGAGCTGCTCGGCCCTGCGGTTCCCTTTCGCCTGGATCCCGCCCCCGCGGTGGTCCTGATCCTGGGCGTCAACGGCAGCGGCAAGACCACCACCATCGCCAAGCTCGCGCACCGGCTGCAGGGCGAGGGGCGCAGGGTCCTGCTGGCTGCGGCCGACACCTTTCGCGCCGCGGGGATCGACCAGTTGGCCATCTGGGCGCGGCGTGTCGGGGTGGACCTCGTCCGCCACCAGCCGGGGGGCGATCCCGGAGCCGTGGTCTTCGACGGGCTGGCGGCCATGCGGGCGCGGGGGATGGACGCGCTCATCGTGGACACCGCGGGCCGCCTGCACACCAAGGTCAACCTGATGGAGGAGTTGCGCAAGCTGAACCGGATCATCGCCCGGGACGGGCCGCCGACGGTGGAGCGGCTGCTGGTGCTGGACGCCTCCACCGGCCAGAACGCCCTCAGCCAGGCCCGGTTGTTTCACCAGGCCGTCGAGGTCACCGGGATCGTCCTGACCAAGCTGGACGGCACGGCGAAAGGCGGCATCGTGCTGGCGGTGAGCCGCGAGCTGAAGCTCCCGGTGAAGTTCGTGGGGACGGGGCAGGGCCTGGACGACCTCACCCCGTTCGACCCCCAGGCCTTCGTCGACGCCCTCCTTCCTTAAAGCAGCGCACGGGCGCACCTCTTCCGGCGGCCCGCGCCCCCGTCCTCGCGGGCGATCACGGGTCGGGTCGGTGGGCGTCTCGGTGCTGACGGCTGTCTATGTCCTGGGGCGGGACGTCCAGATCCAGACGGCGAGCACCAGGTTGATGACGATGGGCGGCAGGGCCGTGCGCGCTGTGTAGGCGCCGGTGAGCCAGAAATAGAGCATGTCCACGGCCGCAAGCAGCAGGCCCCCCACGAAGACCCAGGCCAGGCGGCCGTACCGCTGGATGTCCTGGGACACCAGAATGGCCAGCGTCCCGGTCACGATCAGCGCGGTCCCCCAGCCGGAGGTCACGGCGGGGTCCTTGGTCGGGTAGGCGAACACGGCGGCACCGATGGATGGGAAGAACAGGGCGATGCCCGCCAGCACGACCCACACGCCGTTCACCAGGAGTGCCGTGCGCACAGGTGCACCTCCTCCTGACCGTCATGCGATCGAGGTAGGCTTCTATGGCGGCGCGCTGCCACCTTTGGGTGTGAGCGCACGCGCAAAGGCACCGCTGGCGCTTTCACCGGCGGCGCCTGACTCGCGGCCGCACCTGAGGGCGGCTTCGCCCGCTCCCCCCGGGGATTTGACCGCCGCCCGCGCCGGCGCTAGACTGCGTAAAGGCAAAGCACTTTACAGGTGAGCTGCGCTGGACGACCGGCTGGGCGATCGGCTGCACATCATCCGCCTCTTCGACGTCTACGGCGGGCTGCTCACCTCCAGGCAGCAGCGGCTGATGCGCCTCTACTACCACGACGACCTCTCGCTGGGCGAGATCGCCCAGCGCTTGCGGATCACCCGCCAGGCGGTGCACGACAGCCTGCACCGCGCGGTGGGGGAGCTGCGACGCCTGGAGCGGCACCTGGGCCTGGTCCAGCGCCGCTCTGGAGCCCTGCGGTGAGGGTGCACTACTTCAGCCCGGCGCCGCAGGCCGGCCACCGGCTGCGCGAGCGCGCCGTCACCCTGCGCGGGCGGACCTTCCGCCTCCTCACCGACCGTGCCGTCTTCGCCGCCCGGGGGCTGGACCGCGGCACGCGGCTGCTCATCGAGACCATGGAGGTGCGGCCGGACGATGTGATCCTCGACCTAGGGTGTGGCTACGGGGTCGTCGGCCTGGTGGCCGCCACCCTGGCGCCGCGAGGCCACGTCCACATGGTGGACATCAACGTGCGGGCCGCCGACCTGGCGCAGGAGAACGCCGCGCGCAACCGGGTGGGCAACGTCACAGTGCACCGGGGAGACGGGGTGGAGCCGGTGCACGGCATCCCGTTCGACCTGGTGCTGACCAACCCGCCCATCCGCGCCGGGCGTGTCACCGTGCTGCGCCTCTTTGCCGGCGCGCATGCGGTCCTGCGACCGGGCGGGCGTTTCCGCTTCGTCGCCCGCACCGCGCAGGGCGCGCGCACGCTGGCGCACCACGTGGGTGCGCTCTTCGGCAACGTACGGGAGGTGGCCAGGGGCGGGGGCTTTCGCGTCTACGAGGCCATCCGGGAGCGGGCTGATGTTTGAGACGCTGCAGGCACGGCTGGGGGAGATCTTCCGCCGCCTGAGCGGCCGCGGGTACCTCAAGGCGGAGGACGTGGAGGCCGTGCTGCGCGAGGTGCGGCTCGCCCTCCTGGAGGCGGACGTGCACTTCGCCGTGGCCCGCGACTTCGTCGCCCGCGTGCGGCAGCAGGCCGTGGGCCAGGAGATCTGGAAGAGCCTCTCGCCGGCCCAGCAGGTCATCAAGATCGTCCACGAGGAGCTGACCCGCCTGCTGGGCGGGGCGCACCGCGAGCCGCGCTTTGCCCCCAGGCCGCCCACGGTGTTCATGCTCGTGGGCCTGCACGGCACGGGCAAGACCACCACCGCGGCGAAGCTGGCCTACCACCTGAAGCGGCGCGGCCGCCATCCCCTGCTGGTGGCCACGGACCTGCGCCGCCCCGCGGCCGTGGCCCAGCTCGAGGTGGCGGGCAGGCAGGCCGGGGTGCCTACCTTCGCTCAGCCGGGGGCCACCGACCCGGTGGCCGTGGCCCGGGCGGCGCTGGAGGAGGCGGGGCGTGCCGGGCACGACGTCGTCATCATCGACTCCGCCGGCCGCCTCCACCTGGACCAGGAGCTCATGGACGAGCTGTCCCGGATGCGCGCCGCCGTGCAGCCCACCGAGGTCCTCCTGACGCTGGACGCCATGACCGGCCAGGACGCCGTGACCATGGCGGAGCAGTTCACGGCAAAGGTGGGCGTGGACGGGTTGATCCTGACCAAGCTGGATGGCGACGCCCGCGGCGGGGCGGCGCTCTCGGTGGTGGCGACCACCGGACGGCCCATCCTCTTCGCCGGCGTCGGCGAGCGGGTGGACGCCCTGGAGCCGTTCCACCCGGAGCGCATGGCCGCCCGCATCCTGGGCATGGGCGACGTCCTCACCCTGATCGAGAAGGCCCAGGAGACCATGACCGCCGAGGCGGCGGAGGCGCTGGAGCGCAAGCTGCGCCGCGGGGAGTGGACGCTCTCGGATTTCCTGGAGCAGCTGCGCCAGGTGCGCAGCATGGGCCCCCTGGACCAGCTCCTGGAGCTGATCCCGGGCCTGGGACGGCTGCGCGCCCAGGCGGCGGTGGACGAGCGGCAACTGGCGCGCGTCGAAGCGATGATCAACTCCATGACCCCGGAGGAGCGGCGCAACCCGGCGGTGATCAACGCCAGCCGGCGGCGGCGCATTGCCCGGGGCTCGGGGGTGACGGTGCAGGAGGTGAACCGCTTGCTGCGGCAGTTCGAGGAAGCCAGGCAATTGGTCAAGCAGGCAGAGGCGATGGGGAGGCGCGCCAGGCGCCTTCCCAGGGGAGGCTGGACATGGCCGTGAAGATCCGCTTGATGCGTCTGGGGGGAAAGCACAAGCCGTTCTACCGCCTGGTGGTGGCCGACTCGCGCGCGCCGCGCAGCGGCAAGTACATCGAGGCGATCGGGTACTACAATCCCACCACCGAGCCCTCCACCATCAAGGTGGACGAGGCCCGGGCCATGGGGTGGCTGCGCAAGGGCGCCCGCCCGTCCGCCGCCGCCCGGGTGCTGCTGCAGCGGAGCGGAGTGTGGCAGAAGTGGACGGAGCGCAAGAACCCCGCGCAGACGTGAAGGCCCTGGTGGAGTTCATCGCCCGGGAGCTGGTCGACCATCCCGAGGCGGTGGAGGTGGACGCGCGGCAGGACGAGCGCGGCCTGCGCCTGGAGCTGCGCGTGGCGCCCGAGGACGTGGGCAAGGTGATCGGCCGGCAGGGCCGCATCGCCCGGGCGCTACGCACCGTGGTCAGGGCTGCCGCGCTGCGTGCCGGGCAGCGGGTGACCGTGGAGATCGCCCGCTAGGCGGAGGGGGTCACCCCGGAGGAGCAGGAAGCATGGCCATCACCATCGCTCGGCCCGTCGTCATCAAGGCCATCGTCACGGAGAGCTTCAAGCGCCTCTACACCCAGGAGCTGCAGTCGGCGCTGGCACGGGTGGAGGAGCTGATCGCCCAGATCGACACGCAGATCCGGCGCACGGAGCTGGAGCGGCAGATCACCCCCAGTCCCGGACCATCCGCCAGCAGCTGGAGCTGGAGCGGGCGCGGCAGGAAGCCACCCGCGCCGAGCTGCAGGCCCGGCTGCGCGAGGTGGAGGGACTGCAGCTGAACTCCGAGTACCCCCAGGGGACGGTGGAGAGCTTCACCGAGGTGCGGGTGGGGGACAACCTCTTCCAGAAGCTGGGGCGCACGGAGATCGTGGTCAAGGACGGCATCGTCATCGAGGTGCGGGAGGAGTGACCCCAGATGTCGGCCGGGGCGGCCCCGCCGGCGAGGCTGATCATCGGCCGGATCACGCGGCCGCACGGCGTGCGCGGTGAGGTCAAGGTGCGCCCCGAGACCGACTTCCCCGAGCGGTTCGCCCGCCTGCGGCGCGTGCTGCTGCTGGACGAGCGGACGGCGGCGGCGCGGCCGGTCGGGGTGGAGGCGGTGCGGCGCCAGGGGGACGTGATCCTGCTGAAGCTGGCCGGAGTCGACGATCTGGAGGCGGCGCGCGCGCTGCAGGGGTGGGCCGTGGCCGTGCCCTGGGAGGAGCGCGTGCCGCTGCCTGAGGGCAGCTACTACCTGGCCGAAGTCGTGGGGCTGCGCGTGCGCACCTCGTCCGGCGAGGCGCTGGGCACGGTGACCGAGGTGCTGCGCACTGCGGCGCATGACGTCTACCGCGTGGCCGGGGAGGCGGGGGAGGTGTTCATCCCGGCGACGCGGGAGGTGGTGCGCGCGGTGGACCTGCAACGGGGCGAGATGGTCGTGGTCCTCCCGGCGGGGCTGCGCTAGGCCGTGCGCATCGACATCGTCACCATCTTCCCCCAGGCCTTCACCCCGCTGCAGGTGGGCGTGGTGGGGCGGGCGCAGGAGCGGGGGCTGCTGCAGGTGCACGTGCACGACCTGCGGGACTTCACCACAGACCGCCATCGCCAGGTGGACGACGTCCCCTACGGGGGCGGCCCGGGGATGGTGATGAAGGTGGAGCCGTTCTACGCGGCGGTGGAGGCCATCCGCCGCCAGAGCGGGGGCGCGCCGCGCGTCCTCCTGCCCTCGCCCCAGGGGCGGCCGCTGACCCAGGCTCTGCTGGCGGAGCTGGCACGCGCGCCGCAGGTGATCATCCTCTGCGGGCGCTACGAGGGGGTCGACGAGCGGGTGGTGGAGGGGCTGGGTGCGGAGGAGATCTCCATCGGCGACTACGTCCTCTCCGGGGGGGAGCTGCCGGCGATGGTCATCGTCGAGGGCCTGGCCCGGCTGGTTCCCGGCGTGGTGGGCGACCAGCAGTCGGTGGCCGAGGAGTCCTTCAGCGCGGGCCTGCTGGACTTCCCCCACTACACCCGCCCGCCGGAGTTCCGCGGCATGCGGGTGCCGCAGATCCTGCTCTCGGGGCACCACGAGGCGATCCGCCGCTGGCGGCGCAAGGAGCAGCTGCGGCGGACGCGGCAGCGCCGCCCCGACCTGCTGCAGCGGGCGGCGCTGTCCGACGAGGACTGGCGGCTGTTGGAGGAGATCGAGCGGGAAGAGGTATAATGGCACGTCGGCGACGTGCAGAGAAGGGTGAGGACTGATGGACAGGCTGGCCACGGTGGAGCGGGAGGGGCTGCGCGACAAGATGCCGGCGTTCGGCCCCGGGGACACGGTGCGGGTGCACATCAAGGTCACCGAGGGCGGGCGGGAGCGCGTCCAGGCGTTCGAGGGCGTGGTCATCGCCCGCAAAGGCGGCGGCTGCCGGGAGACCTTCACGGTGCGGCGGGTGAGCCACGGCGTCGGCGTGGAGCGCACCTTCCCCCTGCACTCCCCACGGGTGGAGCGGATCGACGTGGTGCGGCGGGGCAAGGCGCGGCGGGCCAAGCTCTACTTCCTGCGGGGGAAGGTGGGCAAGGCGGCCCGGATCAAGGAGCAGCGCTGACCCCTCGCTGCCTGGCGGCACGCTTCCGCTCCGGACTTGGCTGCCCGCCCGGCGGACGGGGCCTGGGGCTCCATGGGGTTGGACTGGTCTAGTCGTCTGCCGCTCAACATCCCGACCCTCATCCTGCTGCTGGCGGCCGGGCTGCTGGCGGTGCGCTTCCTCGTCTCCCGCCAGGGGCTGCTGCCGCCTGGCTGGCGCCGCTCCGTCCTGGAGACCCTCGACGCCAGCATCTTTGCCGCCGCCCTCAGCCTGGTCATCATCACCTTCGTGGTGCAGGCCTTTTACATTCCCTCCGGCTCCATGGAGCCGACGCTGCAGGTGGGGGACCGTATCCTGGTGGGCAAGTTCTCCTACCGCCTGGGACCCGTCCGCCGCGGCGACATCATCGTCTTCCGCTTCCCTCTCAGCCCGACGCGCGACTTCGTCAAGCGCGTGGTGGCCCTCCCCGGGGAGACGGTGGAGCTGCGGGAGGGACTGGTCCTGATCAACGGGAAACCTCTGAGCGAACTCTACCCGACGCCGCTGCCGGGCGGGGAGCGTGCCTGCACCAGCAGCTACGGGCCGAAGCGCGTGCCCGGGGGGCAGTACTTCGTCCTGGGGGACAACCGGTGCAACAGCGAGGACAGCCGCTTCTTCGGGTTCGTCCCGGCGCAGAACGTGGTGGGCAAGGCCCTCCTCATCTACTGGCCGCTGCAGCGCGCGGGGCTGGTGCGCTAGGCGCCGCGCCGCGGGCCCCATCAGGCCTGACCATCCGCGAAATCGCCGACCTCCTGCGCCACGGAGAGCCCGACGAGGCGTGGCTGGCCGCCCTTGCCGCGGCCGGCCGGGCGGGGGTGCGCCGGCTGGGCGAACGCGCGCAGCGGGCGTGGGAGCGGCTGCGGCGGGAGCGGCAGCGCCTGGAGAGCCTCTTCGCCCTGGAGCGGGCGCGGCGCGCCGAAGGTTACGCGCACATCGCCGGGGTGGACGAGGCGGGGGTCGGTCCGCTGGCAGGTCCGGTGGTGGCCGCGGCGGTGATCCTGCCGGAGGAGGCGCCGCTCCCCGGGCTGGATGATTCCAAGGCCCTCTCACCCCGGGAGCGGGGGCGGCTCTACGACGCCATCCTGGCCAGCGGCGCCAGGGTGGGTATCGGCCTGGCCGACGCCGCCGAGGTCGACCGGTTGAACGTGCTGCAGGCGACCCGCCTCGCCTGGCGCCGTGCCGTGGCGCAGCTCGTGCCCCGCCCCGACCTCCTCCTGATCGACGGCCGCCACCGCGCGGACCTGGACCTTCCACAGTTGGCCATCGTCGATGGCGATGCTCGCTGCGCCGCCATCGCCGCCGCCTCCATCGTGGCCAAGGTGACGCGGGACCGGGTGATGCGCGACCTGGACGCGCGCTACCCTCAATTCGGATTCGCCCGGCACAAGGGATACGCCACGGCGGCGCACCTGGCAGCCATCCGCCGTTACGGCTGCTCTCCGGCGCACCGCCGCTCGTTCCTGCCGCTTGGGCTCTTCCAGCAGGAGCTGTTCGCCGCGCCGGCCTGACCCCGGCCGCCCGCGCTTTCCGCAGGAACCTCCCCCGTAACCGGCCGGCCGGGCGGCGATCTCTCTGCTGTGACGCAGGCGCGGCAGCGGCTGGGGCGGCGGGGAGAGGAGGTAGCGGCGGGCGTGCTGCGCCGCCGCGGGTGGCGTATCCTCGCCCGCAACTACCGCTGCCCGCTGGGTGAGCTGGACCTGGTCGCCGAGGACGGCGACGTGGTGGTCTTCGTTGAGGTGAAGACACGCCGCGGGGGGCGGGCGGGGAGCGCGGCGGAGGCGGTGGGGCCGGGCAAGCGCCGCCGCCTGCTCCGCCTGGCGCGCTACTTCCTGGCCGTGCACGGCCTGACGGGGCGGGCCTGCCGGTTCGACGTCATCTGCCTGACGGTGACCCCGGGACGGGCCCGCGTGGCGATGCTGCGCAATGCCTTCGCTGAAGAGGCATGGTGAGACGGACCGGCCTGTGAGGTGATCAGTTGGAGCTGGGGGTGATCAGGAATTACCGGACCGGGTGATCAACTTGAATAATCAGCAGGGGGGCTGCCAAGTTCCCGTTCCAGTCTCTGGAGGATTCGCGCGACATCCTTCCTGGTGATGCCCTTGAGGTCCCTGGCGACGGAGGCCTTGTACTCGATCTTATACGCCAAGGCGCTTTCTCAATTCGGCACTGGAGATGACGGCATCGCCCCAGGGTCGCGGGCGGCCCACTCCGTCGAGCCCACAATGTCCGTGAAGAGCACGGTGGCGAGCACCCGATCGGCCTCGGGCGCCGGCCGAATCCCGGTCAGGAACTCCTGGATCCCGTCGAGGATGGTGTCCTGGTCGCCGACCCACGGGAAGTGGTCGTCGCCCGGCACAGATTACCTCCCTCCGAAACTCCGAACACGGCAGCACGCTCCGAGCCGACGGCGTCCATTACCGCTCGCAGATCGTCCATCCGCTCCTCGAGCGTCGGCAGCTTGTCGTCTGATACCCTGTCCGAGAGGCCGGTGCCGCGCTTATCGAACGCGATCAGGCGCGAGAAGGAGGCGAGTCGCCCGAGAAAGCGCGCGAGCGTCGGCTCCTCCCAGGCCAGCTCCACGTGCGATACCCAGCCGGGGACGTAGATGAGGTCGAGCGGCCCCTGCCCTACTACCTGGTAGGCGATATGAACGTCACCACTGCGAGCGTATTTCGTTTCCGCTGGGATCACACTCGTTCACACCTTTACCGAAGACGCTTTGGCGACCTAATGGTCAGGCAATAGGGCCGCGGCGAGGCCGGTGTTCGCAACCTCGAAACGCTGTGGTGTCGGCGGTCGGCTGCGCCGCCGGCTTCACTGCCATGTTAGGCACCGACTCGGCGCAGCTCGCCTGGGTGGATGTCGGCCAACGCCGCCAAGATGTCGGGTACCAGTGGCCGGACGTGAACTGGCCGGTTCGAGGGTGCCCGGACCAGAATCACCCCGAGCGTAGCGGCTGCGAGGTCCTGCTGAAACGGCAAGTTCTGGTCCATCGTGACCAGGGCATCAAACTGCCCCCGCGCACGACGTAGCAGCTCACTGTTCGTGATGCCCGCCCACCCAAGACCGCTGACCGTCTCAACCTTGTGGCCGGTCAGCTCCGCCGCGAGGTCCACCGGCACGTTCTCGTCAAGTAGAACGCGCACCGGCCAGCAGCGACTCGCGCGCCAGCTCAAGCACAGCTAGAGCTTGCTCGCGCTTAACCGAGGGGAATTGGTGGAGGAATTCGTCGAGGGTCTCGCCACCCTCAAG
>JBBIIQ010000066.1:0-9512 GCA_037446405.1 Armatimonadota bacterium
ACCCTGGCGTCGAGCCAGGCAGCCAGAGGACGCCGCAGCACCACGACCCGATCGTCCCCGTGGAGGCGGACGACGCCACTGCGGACCAGGCTTACCCGCACCGCCGCCCCCAGTGCGCCGCCCAGATGCAGCCGACTGGGAGACCAATCCGGACACCCGTAGGCCAGCCGCCGCCTGCTGCGCCGAGCCCAGACCACGTTAACACGGCGACGCATGAGCGCCTGCGCCCCGCGCATCGTCAGCGTGTACGCGGGCGAGATGCGGGCGGACGTCTCCTGGTCTGTGTGCCGGACGAGCCAGCGGCGGCGCAGGAATTCCGCCAGCAGGTAGACGGCGGCCAGGCCTCCCAGGTGGTCGTAACACGTTCTTGCCTGCCGCAGCCGCATCTGTACTCCTCGCGACTTTCCGCCCTTCGCCCGGCCGGGGACCGAGGGGAGATGGCGTATCCGAAACCGCTCCAGTGCGGCCAGCATCTGCCTGGTCTCGCCGGCTGCGATCCGATAGACGATGAGACGGCCGTGCCATGCCGGTTGGATCACCGCGTACCGGCGCAGGATGGCCAGGTGGTAGGAGAGCCGGTACCGGTCGGCGCCGATCCGGGACGCCAGCTCGCTCACCGACGCCTCGGCCTGGAGGAGACTCGCCAGGATGCGCAGCCGGGTAGGAGAGGAGAGCAGCCTGGCGGCGTGGGCCGTACGGGCAAACTCTTGGCGGGTCGGCATCTCCATCCTTCTTTATCGCTTGGTCCACCGGCCTTTGGGGGTCGAACCCGCCCGTCACATGTGCAAGCAACGACGGTCCGTGCATGCTTACACGTGTGACTGCACTCCCAGGAGGGGTTGGGGGCCGGCGGCCGGGTGCGCGACAGGGAGGAGCTAGTCCTTCCGCACCGGTCCGGGAGTGCCGCCGGGCCCCCCGTGCGGCTTACCGGCTGATCCGGTTGGGCCAAGGAGAACCCCCTCGCCGGGGAGCCGCCCGCTGACCCGCTTTTGTGCCCGCGAATCGCCTGCCCGCTCGATGGGTCCGGACAGCCCCGCCCTCTAGGGTGAAGGTGGAGGCGACGGCGATGCCGGCGAGGGTCTTTGTCTGGTACGGCCACCCGCTCTTCGCCCGCGCCATGGAGGCGCTGCTGCGGCGTCAGGGGATGGAGGTTGTGGGCGTCGCCGGAGAAGCGGGCGAGGCGGTCCCGGCCATCCTGCGCTGCCGTCCGGATGTCGTCGTCGCCGACAGCATCGTGGAGCGAGAGCACCCGCTGGCGATCGCTGAGATCATCCGGGCCTGCCAGCGGATCCGCGTGCTGGTACTGGACCTGATCGAGGACGGGATGCGTATCTACGACGGCCAGGGGAGTGGGGCGGGAAAGCTGGAGGCCATCGTGCGGGCCATCGAGGAGGCAGTCCCGCACACCGCTCCCGCGGCCTGAGAGGGGGACGACGATGCACCCGGTGGGCATCGCACTGGCGTTTCTGGTCTTCTGGTCCCTGGTGGCGGTGGGGAGCTTCCTGCTGCTCACGGCGACCGGACGGCTGCGTCGGGCTGCGGGGCGAAGAACGGCGCAGGGGGACGTGCTGCCCGTGAGCGCTGCCGACGGCCTGGCCATCGGTCTCCACCTGATGATGGGCCTGGTGGGCGCGCTGCTGGTCGTCGCGGGCTTGTACGCCACCTACGTCGTGCTCTTGGCCCGCTAGCTGCCGCGCCTGCGCGGGACGAGAGCGGCCCGGCGGGGCAGCAATTTTCTCACGCGAGGGAGTCGGCAGGTCCCTGAACAGTGCGGAGGCGAGGACGGATGCCAGACCGGGGAGAGCGCTACGCCATCTGGGGCTACCTGGCCATGGTCCTGCTCACGGCCGCCGTGGCCACGTTTATCGTCTCCTGGATCAACGCCGTCTGCTTCTGAGCCGAGCGGACGGTGGTCGTCCGCACCTGCGTCACCATGGTGTGAGGGGAGGATGGCAAATCGGCCCAAGACCCGATGGCTTCACTGCGCGCGATGGGTACAGTGAAGCCGGAGGTTGCGGTGGGCCGCCCCTGGGTGCTGCTGATTTGCCTCGTCGTCCTTGCCGGGACTGTGATTTTGCCGGCGGTCCTTCCGGGGACTGTGACCCCGGCGGCAGCCGCGGCTGCCTCCCAGGAGGATGAGGCCTGCCTCGCCTGCCACGGCACCGCGGGCCTTTCCCTGACCCTACCCGGCGGGGAGTCCCTCCCGGTCAGCGTCGATCCCACGGTCATCCGGCGGTCGGTGCACGGCAGCGCGCTCACCTGCGCCACCTGCCACCCAGACCACACGAGCTATCCACACCCGCCGCTGACCGTCCGGACACTGCGCGACTACCGGGTGGCGCGGGCGGAGATCTGCCGCACCTGCCACAGCCAGCAGGCGGGGGAGTTCGCAGGCAGCGTCCACGGACGGGCGCTGGTGATGGGCTTTCCGGATGTGCCCACCTGCACCTCCTGCCACGGTGCCCACGACGTGGTGGGGGCGAAGACGGCGGCCTTCCGCAACAACACGCCGCAGCTGTGCGGATCCTGCCACGGGAACCCGGAGATCATGGCCCGCTACGGGCTGCGTCCCGTCTACGAGGCATACACCCGCGAGTTCCACGGTGTCACCACGGCGTTGTACAAGCTGACCAAACCCTACAGTCCCACGCCGGCGGCGATCTGCTACGACTGCCACGGCGTGCACGACATCACCGACGCGGACGATCCGGCGGCCCCGGTGGCCCCGCGGAACATCCTGACGACCTGTCGGCAGTGCCACCCTACCGCGGGCCGCTTCTTCGCCAGCGCCTGGACCGAGCACAAGGTGCCCGGCCCCGACGCCTCGCCGCTGGTGTGGTACGTGCAGATCTTCTACCGGGTGCTCATCCCCGCGGTCCTGGGCTTCCTGGTCATGCTGACCGTGCTGGACCTGAGCCGCTGGGCAGGGGACCGGTTGAAGGGAGGGCGGGCGTGAGGCGGCGCCATCCCGGCCCCGCGGTGCAGCGCTTCACCCTGGCGCAGCGGATCGAGCACTTCCTGCTGATCATCACGTTCAACGTCCTGGCCTTCACCGGCCTGCCCCAGAAGTATTTCTTCACGGGGTGGGCGGAGCGGATCATCCGGCTGATGGGGGGGATCGAGACCACGCGGTTGATCCACCGCACCTTCGCCGTCCTGCTCATCCTGCAGTCGCTCTACCATATCGGCGCGGTGCTGGCGGCGCGGCGCGCCGGCCGGGAGCGCGGCGCCATGAGCGTCACCTTCCGCGACGTGCGCGACGTGCTGCTGGATATGGCCTACCTGGCGGGGCTGCGTCGGGAGAGGCCGGCCTTCGGCCGCTACGACTACCGGCAGAAGTTCGAGTACTGGGCGGTGGTCTGGGGGACGGCCATCATGGCCACCACCGGGCTGATCATGTGGTTCCCCGAGTTCCTGGCCCGCTTCTTCCCCGGCGTGCTGGTCCCGGCAGCGCGGGTGGCCCACGGGGGGGAAGCCATTCTCGCCGTCGGCGCCGTGATCATCTGGCACTTCTACAACGCGCACTTTCGCCCGGAGATCTTCCCTATGGATCCGGCCATGTTCACGGGGCAGGTGGAGGTGGAGCGCCTGCGCCGCGAACACGCCGAGGAGTACGCCCGCCTGGTGGAGGCGGGGGCTGTGGCACCCGTGGCCGCCGAGGACACAGCGCTCCCCGCCCCGCCGCCGGGCTCCCCGCAGTAGACCCGATGGCGGAATCGGGCGTCGACCCGATGTGGCGGCGCCCGAAAGGGTCCTAGGCTACTACCAGGTGTGCCCGTCACCGCATCCCGTGCGGGAGCCCGCAGAGGAGGGAACGTGCATGCGCGTACGCCCCATGGCCACGATGGCCGTTGTGGTCCTGCTGGCGGCCCTGTTGCCGCCGCCCTCCGCCGCTGCGCCGGAGCCGGTGCGCATCGGCGTGATCACCTCCCTCACCGGCCGGTTCGCCACCTTCGGCAAGATGCAGATGGCCGGCTACGACGTCGCCCTGAAGGAGATCAACGGCAAAGGCGGCGTGCTGGGCCGGCCGCTGGAGCTGCTCATCGAGGACGATGCCAGCGCCGTCCCCGCGGCCCTCTCCGCTGCGGAGCGCCTGCTGGCCAAGGGCGTCCCCCTGATCCTGGGCACCTACAGCAGCGGCGTAAGCAAGCCGCTGGCCGGCTACATGGAGCGGCGGGAGATGCCGCTCCTGGTTTCCGGCAGCGCCGACGACAGCATCACCAAGCCCGGATCGCCCTACGTCTTCCGGGCCAAGAGCGTCTCCAGCACCTACGCCCGCACCCTCTTCGACCTGTTCGACTTCCTCGGCGGGATCCAGACCATCGCCATCCTGGCGGGCACCGGCGCTTTCGAGCAGTCGGTGGCTGACGCCGCGGAGGCCTTCACCAAGGTGCGCGGTTACACGCTGGCGGCGCGCGAAGCCTACGACCGCGGGCTGACCGACTTCCGGCCGCTGCTGAACCGCTTCCGCACCCTGAACGCCGACGTGGTCTTCATGGTCTCCTACGAGGAGGACGCCGTGGCCATCATGCGGCAGGCCAAGGAGGTCAACCTCAACCCCAAGCTCTTCGCCGGTGCCGCGGCGGGGTTCGCCATCGAGGCCTTCATCAAAGGGGCGGGCGACGCCGCGGAGTGGGTCTTCACCGCCACCTCCTGGACGCCGGACGTGAAGTATCCGGGCGCGCGGGGGCTCTACGAGCGGCTGAAGGCGGCCCTGGGCGGAGGGGAGCCATCCTATCACGCGGCGGAGGCCTACATGGCCCTCATCGTCGCCGCGGACGCGCTCAACCGGGCGAAGAGCCTGGACAAGAAGGCGATCATGAGCGCCCTGGCTGCGACCAACCTCATGACCCCCGTAGGGCCGGTACAGTTCCAGAACTTCGCTGGGTTCCGCAACCAGAACCCCATCCCCATGGTGGTGGAGCAGGTGCAGGGCGGGAAGTTCGTCACCGTCTTCCCGGCGCAGATCGCGCGGGGGCGGCCGAAGCCCCCCCCGCCCCCCGGGACCCGGGGGTAGCGCCCCCGCGGGCGGGCGTAGGCCCCACCCGCCCGCGGGGCTGGAGGGGTAGCGTACCGGGAGCATGACCGGGATCATGGCCGAGGTCACCTCTCTCATCCAGGTGGTGGTGAGCGGGGTCCTCACCGGCGGCGTCTACGCCATCGTGGGGATCGGCCTCTCCCTGATTTTCGGCGTGATGCGCGTGGTCAACTTCGCCCCCGGGGAGTTCCTGGCGCTGGGGATGTATGGGGCGCTGCTCCTGTTCACCCGCTTCCACCTCGACCCCTACCTGGCCATCGTCGTCATCCTCCCGGCGGCGGTGCTGCTGGGCTACATGGTGGAGAAGGTCTTCATCGCGCCCATCGCTCACGCCCCCGAGCACTCCTCCATCCTGATGACGGTGGGCGTGGGGCTGGTGATCAGCAACCTGCTGCTGTTTGGCTTCGGCGCCCAGCCGCAGAGCATCTACACCGCTTACTCCACCTCCACGCTGCGGCTGGGGGCGGTGACGTTCAGTCTGCCGCTGACGGTGTCCTTTTTCATCACCGTGGCGGCCATCGCCGGGCTGTACGCGGTGCTCACCCGCACCGAGGTGGGGCGGGCGATGCGGGCCACGGCGCAAAACCGGGACGCGGCGGAGCTGGTGGGGGTGGACACGGCGCAGATGCGCGGGCTGGCTTTCGGCATCGGCATCGCCCTGGCCATGCTGGCGGGGACGCTGCTGCTGCCGGTGCTGTACGTCATCCCTACGGTGGGCGGCGTCTTCACGCTGAAGGCCTTCGTGGTGACGGTGCTGGCGGGCATGGGCAACGTCCTGGGGGCCATCGGCGGGGGGCTGATCCTGGGAGTGGCGGAGTCGCTGGGGGCGACCTACGTGAGCAGCGGCTACCGTGACGCCTTCGGCCTGATTGCCTTCCTCCTCGTCCTCCTGTTCAAGCCGGCGGGGCTGTTCGGCAGGAGCCGGGTCTAGGATGGAGCGCGCCGGACGCACGCTGCTGGCTGTGCTGGTGGTCGTTGCCGCCCTCGCCCTCTACCCGCAGCTCTTCCCTACCAGGCTGAACCTGGGCGTGGCCATCGTCCTCTTCGCCGCCATGGCCACGGCCTGGGATGTGCTGGGCGGGTGGGGCGGGCAGCTGTCGCTGGGGCACGCCGCGCTCCTGGGGATCGGCGGGTACACCATGGCGCTGCTGTCACTGCGCCTGGGCGTGGCCCCGTGGTGGGGGATGCTGGCGGGCGTGGCTCTGGCGGCGCTCTTCGCCGCGGGCTGGGGATGGCTGGTCTTCCGCCTGCGCGGTCCCTACTTCGCCCTCTCCACCATCGCCGTGGCGGAGATGCTGCGCCTGGTGGCCATCAACTGGAAGCGCGTGACCGGCGGCGCCGAGGGGCTGTTCATCAAGACTCTGCCCCAGCCCTTGGGCCTGAACCTGTTCGACCGCACCGTAGAGTTCTACCTGGGGCTGGGGCTGCTGGGGCTCACGCTGCTGGTGGCCTGGTGGCTCTCCTGGAGCCGTTTCGGCTACTACCTGCAGGCCATCCGGGAGGATCAGGAGTCGGCGCAGGCCATGGGGGTCAACCCCACCCGCTACAAAATCCTGGCCTTCATGCTCAGCGCCGCGTTCACCGCCGCTGGCGGAGCGCTCTTTGCCCTCTACGTCTCCTTCTTCGAGCCGCACATCATCTTTGACATCGGCGTGAGCGTGGAGCTGGCGCTGATCGCTTACATCGGCGGGGCGGGGACGGTCTTCGGCCCGACCATCGGTGCGGTGCTGCTGCTGGCGGCGGGAGACCTCTTCCGCAACTACTTCCAGCAGGCGAACCTGTTGATCTACGGGATCCTGATCATCCTGATCGTGCGCTTTGCCCCTGAGGGGGTCGTGGGCGGGTGGGCCTTCGTCGTCCGGAGGTGGCCGCGTGCCAGACGTCCTGCAGCTGCACCGGCTGAGTAAGCACTTCGGCGGCCTGGCCGCCGTCAACGACGTCTCCTTCACCGTGGGCGAGGGGGAGATCCTGGGCCTGATCGGGCCCAACGGCGCGGGGAAGACCACCCTCTTCAACGTGGTCAACGGGTACCTGCCGCCCAGCGGGGGCCGCGTGCGCTACGCCGGCCGCGACGTGACCGGAACCCCCCCGCACCAGATGGCGGTCCTGGGGGTGGGGCGCACCTTCCAGATCGTGCGCCCCTTTCCCCGCCTCACCGTTTTGGAGAACGTGCTGGTGGGCGCGTTCCTGCGCCACCCGCAGCGCCGCGCCGCCGAGCGCAAGGCCTGGGAGGCGCTGGAGTTCGTGGGCCTGGCCCAGGTGGCGCTGCGGCCGGCGGCCTCGCTGACCCTGGCCGGCCGCAAGCGCGTGGAGCTGGCGCGGGCGCTGGCGCTGCAGCCGCAGCTCCTCCTGCTGGACGAGGTGGCGGCGGGGTTGAACCCGACAGAGACGGACCGCCTGATGGACCTGATCCGGCAGCTCCGTGACCGCGGCCTCACCATCCTGGTGGTGGAGCACGTCATGCGCGTGATCATGGGCATCAGCCACCGGGTGGTGGTGCTGAACTACGGGCAGAAGATCGCCGAGGGGCCGCCGCAGGAGGTGGCCCGCAACCCACAGGTGATCGAAGCCTACCTGGGAGAGGCGGAGCATGCTGCAGGTTGACGGCCTGGACGTGGCCTACGGGGACCTGCAGACGCTGTGGGGCGTCTCCTTCACCGTCAACGCCGGTGAGCTGGTGGCGCTGGTCGGAGCTAACGGCGCGGGGAAGACGACGACCCTGCGGGCCGTCTCCGGTCTGCTCCGCCCGCGCGCCGGGTCGATCCGCTTCAACGGGGAGAGCATCGGCGGGCTGGGGGCGCACCGCATCACGGCCCGGGGGATCGCTCACGTGCCGGAGGGGCGGCAGCTCTTCCCGCTGATGACGGTCGAGGAGAACCTCCTCCTGGGCTCCTACACCGCCCGCGGCCGGCGCACGCGGCGGCAGAACCTGGACCGCGTCTACGAGATCTTCCCTGTGCTGGGGCAGCGGCGCCGGCAGGACGCGGGGACGCTGTCGGGCGGGGAGCAGCAGATGCTGGCCATCGGCCGGGCGCTGATGAGCGACCCCATCCTGCTCCTGCTGGACGAGCCCAGCCTGGGGCTGGCCCCCATCGTCGTGCGCAACGTCTTCGACGTCATCGCGCAGATCCGCCGCCAGGGGACCACCGTCCTGCTGGTGGAGCAGAACGTGAGGCAGGCTCTGGCCATCGCCGACCGCGCCTACGTCCTGGAGAACGGCCGCATCACGCTGCAGGGTGCCGGCCGGGAGCTGCTGGATCGCGACGACGTGCACCGCGCCTACCTGGGGGTCTGAGCGGGCAGCCTAACCCTCGCCTGCGGCCGGCCCCGCCTGCGGGCGGCGGCCGGCGATTGCGGGCGACGGGCGTGGGGGGCTCGCACCACCTGGCGCGCCGCGGAATACAGCGCCGGCCTGATTGCCGCCCCGGCCGCTCGCCAGGACACTGTGATTCAGGAGGATGGCGCTCCACAAATGAGCCCGACGGTGCAGAACACCGCTGCCGGCGTGGAGGTGCGCCCTCTGGCCGGCCTTCCGGCAGGAAGCCGCGGGACCATCGTCCGGATTCCCCTGGACGACCCGGGCACGGCTGCGGAGCTCGCCGCACTGCGCCTCCTTCCGGGTGAGCCGGTCGAGGTGATCGACGTGGTTCCCCTGGGAGGCCCCGTGCTGGTTCAGGCCGCAGGAGGCGCCTACGCCCTGGGACGACGGCTGGCCGGGCGCATCGAGGTGCGCTGCGACCCATGAGCGCCATGGCCTGCCACCAGCCAGTGCGCCGCACCCGGGGGGCCGGTGCGACCATCGCCCTCGCCGGCAACCCCAACGTGGGCAAGTCCACGATCTTCAACCGGCTCACCGGGCTGGAGGTGCTCACGACCAACTACCCCGGGGCCACCGTCGAGGTGAATGCGGCCACCGTCCGCCTCGACGGGCGCGTGGCGACGCTGGTGGACCTGCCGGGCCTCTACTGCCTGACGTGTACCTCGGACGACCAGTGCGCCGCCCGGCGGGCCCTGCTGGAAGAGCCGCCCGACGCGGTAGTGGCCATCGTCGACGCCACGAACCTGGCGCGGAACCTCTACCTGGTCCTGCAGCTGATCGACCTGGGCTTCCCCGTCGTCGTCGCCCTCAACCTGACCGACGCCGCAGAACGCGCCGGCATCCGAATCGACTCCCAGCAGCTGCGGGACCTGCTGGGCGTGCCGGTGATCCCTACCGTGGCCACCCGGGGCTGGGGGCGGCGCGAGGGCCTGGCTGAGGCCCTGGGCGCAGCCGGGCGGGCTCCGGCGGTCCGCCACCGCTACAGCCCCGCGCTGGAGCGAGAGGTGGGGCACCTGGCCCGATCCCTGGACGGCCAGATCCCCCTGTCGAGGCGGGGGACCGCGCTGCTGCTGCTGGAAGGCGCGCTGCAGCCCGCAGCCCTTCCGGCAGCCTCGCCGCAGGCCCGCGCGGCCCTGGCGGAGCTGACCGCTTCCG
>JBBIIQ010000067.1:0-8742 GCA_037446405.1 Armatimonadota bacterium
TCGACGACCTTTTCCGGCCGGGGGGGAGGGGTGGCCGCCACGCCCTGGCCTTCCGCCTTGGCCTGGAGCACCCGCAGCAGCCTCTCCCGGTACTCGTCCCGGAACTCCTCCAGGCGAAACTCGCCCGAGAGCCCTTCGATGAGCTGCATGGCCATCTTGCGCTCGTTGGGGTGGATCTTCACCTCCCCGCGGAGTTCGTCCGCCTCCTCGAGACGGCGGATCTCGTCGGCATAGAAGAGGGTGGACATCACCATGGCGCCGTTGAAGGGGCGCACGGCCACCAGGTGCTCCTTCTCCCGGATGACCACCTTGCCCACGGCCACTCTGCCCGCTTCGCGCATGGCGTCCCGCAGCAGGGCGAAGGCCCTGCTGCCCCCCTCGTCCGGGGCCAAGTAGTAGGACTTGTCGAAGTAGAGGGGGTCGATCTCCTGCAGGTCGACGAACTCCACGATGGTCAGGGTCTCGGTGGTCTCGACGGCGGCGGCCTCCAGTTCCTCCTCCGTCACCGTGACGAACCGCCCCCGGGCATACTCGAACCCGCGGACGGTGTCGTCGGCGGAGACGATGGTCTCGTGGCGCGGGCACCAGCGCCGGTTCTGAATGGGCGTGCCACAGCTCTTGTGCAGGAGGCGGAAGCGGACATCCTTGGGGTCTTCCGCCACCAGAATCCTGACGGGGATGGTCACCAGCCCGAAGGTGAGATATCCCTTCCAGATCGGCCGCGCCATGGTGGTTCCCCCTTTGCAGGGCTCGTCAAGCGGCGTTCTCCCATTATAATTCCCCTGGGACGGGTGGCAACTCCGCCGGGCGCTGCCCGGGCCGGGGAGAGCCGGCACCCGTCCGCACCCAGGGAGGGGGGGCAGCGGCGGGTATGCCGGAATTCCTCAAGCCGTTCCTGCGGTACTGGTCGCTTACGCTCGCGGTCTTCGTCATCTACCTCTTCGCCTTCCTGGCGGCCATCGTAGACGTGGTCGTCGACCTGCAGGAGCAGGTGCGGAAGAAGCGCGCGACGGCCTCACCGCCCGCCGGGCCGCGGCTCGACCCCAACCCGCTGCGGGGGAGGACCATCGCCCAGACCTTCCAGAGCCCGGGGCAGCAGCTGGACGCCAAGCGGCGGTGGGTCTACGAGCATGTGGCCACGGTCCTGCACGACCTGGGGATCAATGCCCGGGCGCTGGTCCTGGAGGACTCCAAGGGCCACCCCTTCCTCCAGGTCTCCGACGGACGGCGCCTGGTGACCTACCGGGTGAACCGGGAGGCTGTCGAACAGGGCCGCGCCGGAAGTCCTCACAGAATCCAGGAGATTCGGGACTACCTGCGCCGCCACCTAACCGCGGACTTCCTGGGGCAGGAGGAGGCCCGCCCTCCGCGGACGACGGAACTGGCCCGTGAGGCCAGGCCGGCGGCCCGCGCGGCGGCGGCAGCGGGAGGTCCGGCTCCGCCCGCCGGGCGGGGCGGAGAGACGGCCGGGGACGGGTAGAGCGCCCCGCGCTACAGCAGGGCGCCGCCAGGACGTGCCAGCAGGGCGCGGCGGGCCAGGGGAACCGGCGGCGCCCCCAGGGCCAGCAGCGCGTCGTGGAAGCGGCGCAGGGAGAAGGTCGCGCCTTGCTCCGCCTGGCAGTCCGCCCGCAGGCGGCGCAGCATTAGCTTCCCCAGCAGGTAGTTCAGGTATCCGGGGTCGAACGCCCCGCGGACCGCTTCCCTGCGGGCGGGGAGCTCCTCCATGAAGGCCTGCTCCTGGAACATGCGCGTGGCCTGCTCCAGGTCGATCTCACCGGCGTGCATGCGGATGGCGGTCAGGTAGCGCACGGTGCGCGTCAGGGCGTCCAGGGTCTGTGCCAGGCGGAACTTTGGATCGGGATCGACGCCCTCCTCCGCCATCATCTCCTCGGCATAGTGGGCCCACCCTTCCACGAAGGCGTATGTGGTGAAGACGCGTGCGGGGCGGGAGGGCGCCCGCCTCAGGTGCAGGAAGTGCACATAGTGCCCGGGGTACGCCTCGTGGATGCTGGTGTTCTTCAGCGTGTAGTAGTCGAACTTGGTCAGCCAGGCCTCCTTCTGCTCCGGCGGCCAGGTGGGCTCGGGCGGGGTCACGTAGTAGAACGACTCGCTGGCTACCTCCTCGAACGGGCCGGCGGTGTCCATCATGGCGAAGGCCCAGCGGGCGAACGGCGGCGTCTCCTCCACCAGGGGGCGGACCTCGGTGGGGATGGTGACGAGGCCGCGAGCGACGATGAAGGCCCGCAGGTCCTCCAGCATCCGGCGGGTCTCCTCGAGGAGCGTCTGCTCCGTGGGATGCTCCCGCGAGACGCGCCGCACGACCTCCGCCGGGGAGCCTCCGGGGTCGACCTCGCGGACGACCCGGTGCAGCACCTCCGCATTGCGCCTCAGCTCCTCCTCGCCGGCCCGCAGCAACACCTCCAGAGGGAGGTCGACGAGCTCGCCGCACTCCAGCATGCGGCGAAACAGCCGCTCCCCCAGGGCGAACTCGGCGCTGGCCTGCGGGGCGGCCTCCTCCCGCAGCCAGCGCAGGAACGCCCGGACGGCGTCCGCGGCCGCCTCCCTGGCGCGGAGGAAGGCGGCGTAGAGGGCCCGCTCTCCCAGGTCGGTGAGCGCCGCGGGCAGGGCTTCCTCGTAGAAGGAGAGGTGGCCAGCGTAGACGTCCAGCGCCGTCTCCACGTGCGGCCGGGGGATGCGCCCTGCGCTGAGGTTTACCTGGGCCTGCCGCAGCACGTCCGGCACGGCGTTCAGGTGCGCCGTCAGTGCCCGCACCCGCTCGCCCAGGGGGGCGTAGCTGCGCTTGATGTAGTTGCTCACGTCCAGCAGGGAGCTGTAGAAGAGCGGGCTGCGCTCGTGGTCGCGCAGCTCCGTCCACTCGTAGAGCTCCCACCGGATGGACCGCTCCACCAGCGCCAGGTCCAGCTCCTCCTGCGGCGAGAGACGCGCCCGGTCCAGCACGGCCAGGCGGTGGGCGTACTCCACCAGGGCGCGCACGCGGGCGGCGATGGCGGAGGCGGAGAGGTCGCCGACCTGCCCGTCGTACTGGTGCAGCCCCAGGCTGCTGGCGAACGCCGGGTGGAAGCTCAGGTAGGCGTCGGTGTACTCCTCCAGAAACCGCTGCACGTCGGTGAGCATGGACCAACCTCCGGGCCCCGGATCGGGCAGTAGCCCTTTCCCCGGGATGCAACCCTTCTCCTGTGGCCTGGCCGGCTCGGCCGGTCAGCGGCGCTCTGCCTGCTGAGGCAGGACGGCGGTTTGACCGGCCCGCGCCGCCCGTGGTAGCGTGAACCCGGTCGGGGTGTGGCGCAGCCTGGGAGCGCGCCTGGTTTGGGACCAGGAGGTCGGCGGTTCGAATCCGCCCGCCCCGACCAGTTCCCCGAACTTCGGCTCGCGACCTGGCCACGCAGGGCTGGTGGCGATTCGTCGGATCAGCCAAGACGGGGCGACGGCCCGGCCGGAGAGGATTGCTACCGCCAGTCCCGAAGGAGAGTCCATCGACGGGGTCCCGAGGTCGGAGGCGGCGCCATGCCTGCCGTCTATGTTGGCGTGGATGTGGGGTCTGCCAGCGTCAACGTCGCGGGCGTGGACGCAGAGAGGAATGTGGTGGGCCGGCCCGTCTACGCCCGCATCGCCGCCTCCCCCTCGCCCGTTGACGCTCTGAAGGCTGCGTTCACCGACTACCGACGCTCCCTGCCTGCCGGGTGGGAGATCGTCGCCACCGGGACGACCGGGAGCGGCCGTGAGCTCACCCGGCACATTCTGCGCGCCCAGCTCACGCGCAGTGAGATCTTCGCCCAGGCCATGGGCCTGCTGACCATTCTGGACCGGGGTCTGCTCGGATCGCCGCCGCCGGTCCCCGGGACCATCATCGAGATCGGCGGCCAGGACGCCAAGGTCATCGTCCTGGCGGACGGCGTTCCCGTCTACTTCAACATGAACAGCATCTGCGCGGCGGGCACCGGGGAGTTCCTGCAGCAGCTCGCTGATGAGATCGGGCTGCCCGTGAGCGAGATGGGCAGCATCGCTCTGCAGGCGACGTATCCCGCGCGGATCGACGCCACCTGCACCGTCTTCAGCAAGCGCGACTTCCGCCACCTGACGCAGAAGGGCGTGCCGCTGCCCGACCGCCTGATGGGGATCTGCCAGGCGCTGGCCGCCAACTACGTGCGCAACGTCGTGGGCACGGCGGATCTGCGCCCGCCGTTCTTCTTCCAGGGGGGCGTGGCCGGCAACGCCGGGGTGCGCGCCGCCCTGGAGGCGCGCCTTGGCCATCCGGTCATCGTCCCGCCGCATCACGCGGTGTTGGGGGCCATCGGCATGGCCGCCACCGTGGCCGGGGAGATTGCCGGCGCAGGGCATCCGTCCTTCGACGACGCCTTCCTGGAGAAGACCTTCGAGAGCTGCATCCGCTTCTGTCACGGCTGCCACAACACCTGCGAGATCACCGAAGCGCTGGAGCGCAGTCCCGCCGGCGCCAGCCGGGTCCTCGACCGCCTGGGTGGCCGGTGCGAGCGCTCGCAGGATCCGCGGAACCTGCACGATCGGCCGCCTCCCCTGCGGCCGCTCGCTCGGCCCATGCGCGTGGAGGCGCCCGGGGCGGCGTCCTTCGCCATGTTCGCCCTCCGCCCGCGTGTGCGCCGGGCTCGCGATCTGTACTTCGCCGGCATCGACGGGGGGTCGCGCGGCACCAAGTACACCGTCATCCGGTGCGACGCCGACCGCCTGGATGTGCTGGGTGTGGGCGTGATGGAGACGGGGGGCGATGCGGTGGCCGCGGTGAAGGCCGCCGTGGTAGGGATCGGCCGCCTTCTGCCGGCTGGCGCGACGCTCGCCGGGGTGGGGACCACCGGCAGTGCAGGCGAGCTGGCGCGGGACATGGTCAGTGCCGGCGCCCGGGACAGCGCCGACTACCTGAGCACCGAGATCCTGGCGCACTTTGCCTGGGCCACGTGGCTGTATCCCGCTGTGGGTACCGTGATGGACCTGGGCGGGAACGATGCCAAGATCATCGTCCGCCGCGGCGTCGCCCTGGAGTTCGCCATGAACGACAAGTGCGCCGCGGGCACGGGCGCCTTCATCGAGGCCGTGGCCAAGCGCTTCTCCGTGCCCATCGAGGACTACGGGGCCCTGGCCTGCAGGGCCACCCATCCTGCCCGGATCGCCGGCCGCTGCGCGGTCTTCGGCGAGTCGGACATCGTGCACAAGTCCCGCCTGGGCTACCCCACGCCCGACCTGCTCATGGGACTGGCCCTGGCCATCTGCCGCACCTACCTCTCCGATGTGGGCCGCGGCAGGGAGCTCGGCCTGCCCATCGTCGCCCAGGGGGGCGCGTTTCTCAACGACGCGGTTCTTGCCGCCTTCCGCCAGGTGCTCGGGCTGGGGGAGGAGGAGTTCCTCCGCCACCCCGATCCCCGTTTCGTCATCGGCGCGGGTGCGCTGGGAGCCGCCCTGCTGGCGCGCGCCAGGTATGAGGAAGGGCTGACGACGGCGTTCAAGGGATTCGACGCCGTCGCCGCCCGGCGGTACGAGACCGTCTCCCTGGAATGCCGGCACCTCGAGTGTCCCCGGCGGTGCACGGGTGTCGTCGCCCTGCTGGAGGAGGGCGTCCCCATCGCCGGCTATCGGTCCATCGACTGTCCCCTGGGCATGTTTGAGGGAAGGATTACGTCGCGGCGCGTGGAGGCCCACGTGCGGGCTCTGCTCAGCCGCCGGGTGGGGAAGGACGGTGATCAGGGTGCCACGGGTCGGCATCCCGCGGGCCCTCACCTACTACTACCGGTCCTCCCGCATCCTTGAGCGCTTTCTGAGGGAGGCGGGCGCCACCGTCGTCGTCAGCCCCAGGACGACGCCGCAGATCCACGCGGCGGCCACGACGCTGGGCGGCGCCGACTACTGCCTCTCCCTGCGCATGCTCGTCGGACACGTGCACCACCTGATCACGCACCACCCCGACCTGGACTTCATCCTCGTGCCCAACCTCTGCCGCGAGGACGAGAGGCGCAACGGCTGCTCCAAGTACCGGGACGCGGGCGGCGTCGCCCTGCGCTCCCTGACGCCCGTGCTGGGATACCTGCGGCAGCACACCTCCGGGCGGGTCCGGCGGCGGGCCGACGCCATCCTCCAGGCTGCGGGCCTGGCTGCGCCGGCCGGCGCGCGCTTCCCCATCCTCCTGCAGCCCTACGTCTGGTCCCTGCGCCGCCTGCCCATGCTCAGCACGTGCTTCGGGGTGTACTGCGACGTCTTCGGCGTCCCCTGGCCGTTCCGGGTGGGAGAGCCGCTGCTGCCGGCACGGCTGCGGCGGGTTCTCGCCCCCCATCTGCAGCGCTGCCTGGAGCCCTTTGCCAAAGCGTACGACTCGGTGATGCAGCACGACAGGCACCGCCTGCAGCGTTTCCTCACCGAGGACCGCGCCGTGCGGCTGGCCATCGTGGCGCGGGACTACCTGCTGGCCGAACCGCTGCTCACCGCCGACCTCAAGACGTGGTTCCTGAAGGCGGGGGCACGGGTGATCACGCCGGGCGACGTCTGGCCGGAGGACCTGCCGCCGGGTCCGGAGGCGGCGTGGGCCTTCTACGATTCCCACTGGCACTTCGACGCCTTCGTGGAGCTCGTGGCGCCCCACGTGGACGGCTTCGTCTTTGCCGGCTGTTTCGGCTGCCACCCCGACGCCTTCATCCTGGAGTTCCTGCTCGACCGGGTACGCCGGCGGGGCATCCCGGCGTGGCTGCTGCGCTATGACGAGCAGGTGGGCAGCGCGGGCTTCCAGACCCGGTATGAGACCATCATGCGCTTCCTGGAGATGCGACGCGATCGACGGCTGGCTGGGGCGGACCAGGCTCCCCCCGTCGCCCGGATAGACGACGCCGGGGGCGGGTCTCGCCAGGACGAACGTGGGGGCGCAGCGGGGACGGCGCGGGTACCGCTGATCATCTGGCCCCACATGAGCGACACCATCGACCTGGTGATGGGCGAGCTGGCCTACCAGGCGGGGCTGCAGGAGTACCTGTGGCCTCCCCGGCCCGTCAGCGACCTCACCCTGGAGCTGGCTGGGGACAGGTATGCGGAGTCCTGCTGTCCCTATGCCTTCAGCACCGGCAGCCTGGCGGAGACCCTCAGCGAATACTTCCGCGTCCATCCCGATGGGCCGCCGCGGCGCATCGTGGCGCTCATGGCCCGGGGGGAAGGGCCGTGCACGCTGGGGCTCTACCTGCCCGCCCAGGCCAGGGACCTGCCGGAACAGCTCCGCGCGACCTTGGAGCGAGGCGGCCACTCTCTGGACTTCGTCTCCCTGGGGCTGGCCAACGTCGCTGAGTTCGTCGGGGAGCTGGCCGCGCTCGGTGATCGGCGGCGTCTGGGTCCGATCGTCGACTACGTGCGCATGCGCGCCGACGGCACGTTCACCCGTCTCCCCTGGTGGCGCCGCCTGACTGTGCGGCGCCGCCTGTGGAAGACAATCGCGGAGCTGGCCATCACAGCACGGGCGAAGCTGGAGGCCGCGGAGGCGGTGCGCGCCCGGGCGCTGCTGGTGCGGGCCCATGAGACCGCACGGGGGGCGACCACGGCGGCCTACCGGCGGGGTCTGGCCGCCCTGGCCACGGCGCACACGGTGGCAGACATCCGCCGCGCCCGCCAGGCCGCGCTGGCAGCGCTGGAGGCGGTGCCGCAGGATGGGGCCATCCGGCCGCGGGTGGCCGTCGTGGGCGAGATCTACGTCGTGCAGGCCTCCTACGCCAACCGGGGTGTGGTTGACAACCTCCTCGGCCAGCATCGTGTGGAAGTCGTGGAAGGAACGACGCTGGGGAAACTCATCGGCTCCGCCCTCCGGGAGCTGCGCCGGCGCGCGTGGGCCGATGCCCGGCCGCTGCGGTCCGTTCTGCGCTGGCTGTGGGCGCGCAACGTCCTGCTGCTGCACCGGGCCGACGAGGGCCGGGAGGCCCGCCCCTTCATCAACGTGCGCGTGGGCGGAGAGGGAGACCTCTCCGTGGCCCAGGCGCGGACGCTGGTGGAGTCGGGTGTCGACGGCGTGGTGCACCTCTTTCCCTTCAAGTGCATGCCGGAGGGGATCGCCAGACTCGCGCTGGCAGAGGTCTGCCGCCTCTACGGCGTTCCGTACATTCCGCTCTCGTTCAACCGGGAACTGGAGATCGAGCGCGTGAAGACCGAGGTCGCCACCTTCGCGGCGCTGCTGCACGCCCGGATCGCCGAGCTTGTTGCCGGAGGGAAGGAAGGCTTCCGCAGGGCCAAAGCCCGCGAGGTCGCCCGCCGCCGGGCGATCGGCGCTGCCGTGAACGCGCTGCACCGAGGCGTCCGCCGGCACCGCTTTGCCGTCGCCTGACCTCGCCTGAACTCTCCATGCGCATCTGATGTGAGCACGTCCACCTCGCCTGCCCGGAGGGTCCGGGAAGGTTGAGCGCAGCATTCACCGCGGCTGCCCCGCGAAAACCTGCGGTAATTTTCGTCTAAGAATCGGGCGGACCGGGCATAAGACGCACAAGAGCTGACGGGCCGACGGCCAGGGGGAGCACCGCATGCGGACACTCGTGGACAGGGTCGTCGAGGGAAGCGGCGAGGCGCCGCTGCGCGTCGCCGCGCCCTTCCTCCTCCTGGACAGCTTCCCGGCACCGCCCCCCGCGTCGCAGGGGGTCCTCCTGGCTGCGCTCGGCCTGACCGCCGACGGCGCGCGCCGCTTCCTGGCGGTGGAGGTGGCCGGAGGTGAGGAGGAAGAGGCGTGGCGCGCCTTCC
>JBBIIQ010000067.1:8754-9481 GCA_037446405.1 Armatimonadota bacterium
GGCGGCGGTGATGACCGATCGCCCGTTGCTTGTCTGCTCACCCGGCCAAGTGGCGCTGAGAAGGGCCGTCAGGGGGGTCTACCCACACACTCCCGTCCAGGTGAGCGTGGCCCACCTCCTGCGGGCGTGGGCCCGGCAGGCGGAGGGCGCACCGCGCGCTCCCTGGCTGGGAGAGGTGCGGCGCATCCTTGCAGCGCCGGACCTCGAGGCCGCGGTCGCCCGGTTCCGCGCCTGGCGGGTGCGCTGGCGGCATCGGGACCACAGGGCGGTGGAGATGCTGGAGGCGGATCTGGCGGCGCACCTGGCTTTCTACCGCTTCCCCCGCCGCCTCTGGAAGAAGGTGCGCACGGCGACCGTGGTGCGCAAGGCCTTCGTTCAGGCGCTGCGGGCGGGGATCCTCGGCCGGCCCACCCTGGATGGGGCTGGCGCCGGGGCTGCGGGACGCGCGGCGCTGGTCTTCTACCGCGTCGTGAATACCTCAGCGGCCGCCGGGACGCCGGCAGCCACCGACGCGTTGAGCAGCCGCGCCCCGTCGAGGTGAAGGGCGAGCCCGTGGCGGCGTCCCTCGGCGCTCTCGGCGCGCAGGAGCTCGAGCGGCCAGACCTTGCCGCCGCCGCCGTTGTGGGTGTTCTCGAGGCAGAGGATCCGCGTCGGAGCCAGGTGCACGTCACCCGGGTTGACGGCGTCACGCACCTCTTCCGGGCCGAACAGGCCGCGACGGCCGGCG
>JBBIIQ010000068.1:0-9439 GCA_037446405.1 Armatimonadota bacterium
CACGCCAGGCCTCCGGGGGCAGGCCTTCCGCGGGGTCGTAGAAGTCCTCCACCGGCCAGGAGAATTCGGCACAGCGCGGCCCCTGCCCTCGCCTGTCCCCGGGCAGGAGGCCCCTGCCGGCGGGCCTAATTCCCTACCTCAATGGCCCCCGAGCTCCCGCTGGTCGACACCGTCCTGGCCGTGGAGCGGCTCACCCTCTCCTTCGCCGGGCTGGTGGCGATCGACGGGTTGTCCTTCTCCCTGCGCGCCGGGGAACTGCTGGGCATCATCGGGCCCAACGGCGCGGGGAAGACCAGCGTGCTCAACTGCATCAACGGCTTCTACCGCCCCCGCAGCGGCCGCATCGTCTTCGCCGGACGGGAGATCACGGGGCTGCCGCCACACCTGCGGGCCCGCTGCGGCATCGGCCGTACCTTCCAGAACATCGCCCTCTATCCGGCGCAAAGCGCGCTGGCCAACATTATGTCCGGGCGGCTGATCCACATGCGCAGCGGCATCCTGGCCGCCGGCATCTACTGGGGCCCGGCCCAGCGGGAGCTGCTGCGGCACCGCGCCCGCGTGGAGGAGATCATCGACTTCCTGGAGATCGAGGAGTACCGCCACCACCGCGTCGCCGAGCTGCCCTACGGCATCCAGAAGAAGGTGGAGCTGGGACGGGCCCTGGCCATGGAGCCGGCGCTGCTCCTGCTGGACGAGCCCATGGCCGGGATGAGCGCCGAGGAGAAGGCGGACATGGCCCGCTACATCCTGGAGCTGCGCGAGGTGCGGGGGCTGCCCATGATCCTCATCGAGCACGACATGGGCGTGATCATGGACCTCTGCGACCGGCTGATCTGCATGGACTACGGCAAGAAGATCGCCGAGGGGCCGCCGCAGGAGATCCAGCATCACCCCGACGTGATCCGCGCCTATCTGGGGGAGGAGCACGCGGTGCTCGATGGGGGCGGCCCGGAGGAGGACGCTGTGGACGGCGGGGGCGGCCGGGCGGATCCGCGGCCGGGGAGGGGCGGGGTGTGACTGCCCGGGCCGTGGCCACACCCGCCGCCATCGCGCCCGTGACCATCACGGCGGCGGACACCTTCCCCAAGCGCCTGGTGGCCAACGCGCAGCGGTTCGGCGAGCGCGTGGCCTTCCGGGAGAAGGAGTTCGGCATCTGGCGCGAGATCACGTGGCGGGAGTACCTGGAGCACGCCCGCGCCGTGGCCCTGGGGCTGGCCGCGCTGGGCCTGCGCCGCGGCGACGTGATCATGCTCATCGGGGACAACCGCCCGGAGCTGTTCTACATGGCCATGGGGGCGCAGACCCTGGGGGCCATCTCCTGCGGCATGTACCAGGACAGCCTAGCCGAGCAGCTGGCGGCGCTGATCGACTTCGCCGGTGCCCGCTTCGTCTTCTGCGAGGACCAGGAGCAGACCGACAAGATCCTGCAGACGGAGGCCCGCCTGCCCACCGTGGAGCGGATCATCGTGGAGGACTGGCGCGGCATGTGGCGCTACCGCCACCCCAAGCTCATCGCCTTCGCCGACCTGGAGGAGCTGGGACGGGAAGCGCACCGCCGCGACCCCCATGCCTTCGACCAGCTGGTGGAGCAGACCCGCGGTGAGGATGCGGCCATCCTCTGCCAGACCTCCGGCACCACCGCCCTGCCCAAGCTGGCCATGCTCTCGCACCGCAACCTCCTCAGCCAGGCGGAGAACTTCCTGGCGGTGGAGCCGCACATCACCTCCAGCGACGAGTTCGTCAGCTACCTGCCGTTCGCCTGGATCGGTGAGCAGATGATCTCCTACAGCCTGCACCAGACCGTGGGCTTCACCGTCAACTTCCCCGAGGAGCCGGAGACGGCGCAGCGGGACTTCCGCGAGATCGGCCCGCACTTCACCTTCGCCCCGGCGCGCATCTACGAGGGGCTGCACTCGGCGGTGACGGTGCGTATCCTGGATGCCGGGCGCCTGCGCCAGGCCATCTACCGCGCCGCCATGCGCGTCGGCGTGCGCGCCGTGGAACTGGAGGCGGCGGGCCGACCCCTCCCTGCGTGGCTGCGCCTGCTGCGCGCCATCTGCTCCTGGACGGTCTACCGGCCCATCCTGGACAAGCTGGGCCTGGTGCGCATGCGCGTGGCCTGGAACGGCGGGGCGTCGCTGGGGCCCGACTACCACAAGTTCTTCCGTGCCCTGGGGCTCAACCTGAAGCAGATCTACGGCCAGACGGAGATCGCCGGCATCTCCTGCGTGCACCGCGACGGCCAGGTGCGCTTCTGGACCATGGGCGCGCCCATCGCCAACACCGAGGTCCGCCTCTCCCCGGAGGGGGAGATCCTGGAGCGCAGCCCCTCGGTCTTCCTGGGCTACTACCGCAACCCCGAGGCCACGGCCGTCGCCCTGAAGGATGGCTGGCTCCACTCCGGCGATTACGGGACGCTGGACCCCTCCGGCGACATCATCCTCTTCGACCGCATGGGCGACGTCATCACCATGGGAGACGGCACCCGGGTGGCCCCGCGGGTCATCGAGGACATGCTCAAGTTCACCCCTTACATCAGCGAGGCCATGGTGGTGGGTGAGGGGCAGCCCTACCTGGCGGTCATCCTGAACATCGACATGCGCACCGTGGGCAAGTGGGCGGAAGACCGCGGGCTGGCCTTCACCTCCTACACCGACCTCTCGCAGAAGGTGGAGGTGCTGGAGCTGCTGCGCAGCCTGGTACAGGAGACCAACCTCCGTCTGCAGCCGCAGTGGCGCCTACGGCGCTTCGTCTCCCTGTACAAGGAGTTCCACCCCGACGACGAGGAGCTGACCCGCACGCGCAAGCTGCGCCGCGGCCACATCCACCAGCGCTACCGCGACCTCATCGCCGCCATCTACGCGGGCGCGGAAAGCTTCCAGGCGGTGGTGACCGTGCGTTACGAGGACGGGCGCACGGCGGAGCTGCGACCGGTGATGCGCATCCTCTCGGTGGAGGCCTGATGCACCGGTGAGCGGGACCTTCATCCTGGAGGGGGTGGCGGTGGGCCTGGCCGTGGGTTCCATCTACGCCCTCATCGCCCTGGGGTTCGCCCTGGTCTACAAGTCCACCAAGATCCTCAACCTGGCGCACGGGGAGCTGGTGCTCTTCGGCGGCTACCTGGCCATCGCCCTGACCCGCAGCCTGGCCCTGCCGCTCCTGGCCGCCTTCCTCCTGGCGGTGGCGGCCACGCTGCTGGCGGCGGCGGCGCTGGGGGTGGCCGTGGAGCGGACGATCATGCGCCCGCTCTTCGGCCAGTCCCTCCTTTCGGTGATCATCGTCACCCTGGCCCTGGGGTACATCGTCCGCGGGGTGATGGTGGGTATCTGGGGCGGCGACACCCGCCAGTTCCCTCCGGTGCTGCCCGCCGACGTCCTGCGGCTGGGCACCCTGGCCGTCCCCCGCGTCGGCCTGGTCAGCGCCGCCGCGGCGCTGCTGCTGCTGGTGCTCTTCTCCCTCTTCTTCCGCTACTCCCTGTGGGGCATCGCCATGCGCGCGGCGTCCAACGAGCAGCTCACCGCCTCCACACTGGGAGTGAGCCTGAGGCGGGTCTTCGCCACCGCCTGGGCCTTTGCCGCCGTGGCCGGCGCCGTCGGCGGCATCCTGCTGGGGCTGTGGCTGGGGGTGAACTTCGCCCTGGGCTTCGTCGGTCTGAAGGCCCTGGCTGCGGTCATCCTGGGCGGGCTGGACAGCATCCCCGGGGCCATCCTCGGTGGCTTCCTCATCGGCGTGGTGGAGAACGTCATCGGCGGCTACATCGACGCCCACATCCGCCTGCCGGGATTCTCCCTCTACGGGTTCAAGGAGATCACCCCCTTCCTGGTGATCCTGCTGGTGCTGCTGATCCGTCCCTACGGCCTCTTCGGCACCGAGCACATCGAGCGCCTGTGAGCATCCGCCCCGCCGGCGACTTCAAGACCTCCTACGCCCGGGAGATGGCGCTGCTGGACATGCGCTTCACCCGGGTGGGGTTTGGCCTGCTGCTGCTCCTGCTGCTCCTGGCCCCGCTGCTGCTGGGCCGCTACCTCTTCCTGCTGAACGCCATCGGCATCTTCGCCACCGGCGCCATGGGCCTCTCCCTGCTCACCGGGTTCGCCGGCCAGATCTCCCTGGGCCACGCCGCCTTCATGGCGGTGGGCGCCTACACCTCCTGGCTGGCCACGACCCGCCTGGGGCTGCCCTTCCTCCTGGCCCTGCCGCTTGCGGGCCTGACCGCGTTCCTGGTGGGTGCCGTGGGCGGTCTGCCCTCTCTGCGGATCAAGGGGCTCTACCTGGCCATCGCCACCCTGGCCTTCCAGTTCATCACCGAGTACGTGATCATCCACACGGTAGGCGGCTCGGGAGGCAACGTCGTCCCCGCGCCGCGCATCGGCGGCCTGCAGATCCGCGGGGAGACCATGTTCTACTTCCTCCTCCTGCCCATCTGGCTGACGGGGGGCGTCTTCGCCGCCAACCTGGCGCGCGGTCGGGTGGGACTGGCGCTGATGGCGGTGCGGGACCGCGACTACGCCGCGCAGGTCCTGGGCGTGGACCTTCTCTCCGCCAAGACGCTAGCCTTCGCCCTGGCCGCCCTCTACGCCGGGGTGGCCGGCAGCCTCTTCGCCCACTACAACCGCGTCATCAGCAGCGAGCACTTCGGCATCATCCAGTCCATCGACTTCGTCGCCATGATCGTCATCGGCGGGCTGCACAGTACCTGGGGACCCCACCTGGGGGCGGCGTTCGTCATCCTCCTGGGGCAGGTGCTGAAGATCGTCACCCCGGCGGTGGTGGCCCTGGCGCCAGGCTTGGGCAAGGCCGCCACCTCGGTGCGGGAGATCGTCTTCGGCGCGGTGCTCATCGGCCTGCTCATCTGGGAGCCCGGCGGCCTGGCTCACCTGGGGCGAAAGCTGAAACGCTACCTGGACCTCTGGCCCTTCACCTATTGAGCCGCTCCGCTACAATACTGTGCGGGGAGGCCCCGGCGGGGCCTTCCTCCTGATTTTCCCCACGGGATGTGCAGGAGGGAGCGCCATGCGCATCGCCCAGATCGCGCCGTTGTACGAGAGCGTGCCGCCGAAGATGTACGGCGGCACGGAGCGGGTCGTCTACGGCCTGACCGAGGAGCTGGTGCGCCGCGGACACCAGGTCACCCTCTTCGCCAGCGGCGACAGTCGCACCTCAGCCCACCTGGTGCCGGTCTGTGAGCGGGGGCTGCGTCTGGCCCGGCGCATCCACGACGCGGTGGCCTTCACCACCATCGAGCTGGGGATGGTCTACGAGCGGGCCGGGGAGTTCGACGTCATCCACAACCACGCCGACTACTTCGCCTTCCCCTTCGCCCGCCTCACCCGCACCCCCACCCTGACCACCCTGCATGGCCGCCTGGACCTAGAGGAGGTGCAGCGGGTGCACCGCTACTTCCCCGAGGCGCCCCTGGTCTCCATCAGCTACGCGCAGCGGCAGCACCTGCCGCACGGGAACTGGGTAGCCAACGTCTACAACGGCATCGTCCCGGAACACTTCGTCCTGCGGCGGGAGCCGGGAGCGTACCTGGTCTTCCTCGGCCGCATCTCCCCGGAGAAGCGGCCGGACCGGGCCATCGAGATCGCCCGCGCCGTGGACATGCCGCTGCGCATCGCGGCCAAGGTGGACCCCGCGGACAGCGAGTACTTCAAGCACGCCATCAAGCCGCTGCTGGACCACCCCCTGGTGGAGTTCGTGGGCGAGGTGGACGAGGCCGCCAAGGACGAGCTGCTGGGCGGGGCGTACGCCTACCTCTTCCCCGTGGACTGGCCGGAGCCGTTCGGCATCACCATGGTGGAGGCCATGGCCACCGGGACCCCGGTGATCGCCTCCGCCTGCGGCGCGGTCCCCGAGGTGGTGGCCCACGGGCGCACCGGGTTCGTCTGCCGCACGCTGAAGGAGATGATCGAGGCCGTGGGCCGGGTGCCAGAGATCTCCCGCGAGGCCTGCCGGCGGCACGTGGAGGAGCACTTCAGCGCCGCGCGCATGACCAGCGTCTACGAAGCCGTCTACCGCACGCTGCTGGCGCGGGAGCCCCAGCCCGTCGCCGTCTAGGACCGTGCCGCCGCGCATCCAGCTGGGCCCGCCGCGGATCGCCCTGGCCGAGGGGAGCAGCCTCTTCGTCACCTCACCCGAAGGGGAGGTCGAGGCCATCGAGCAGCACGGCTTCTTCGTCAGCGACACCCGGCTGCTCTCCACCTACCGCCTGCACCTGGCGCATCGCCCCTGGCTGCTGGTCTCCTCGGCGCCGCTACGCCACTACGCGGCGGAGTTCCTCTACGTCAACCCGGAATTCGAGGCGCCCGAGGGACGGGTGCGCCGCGGCACCCTGGGCTTCCGCCTGCAGCGCACCCTGCGCGGGGGCGTGCACGACGACGTGGACATCACCAACTACGGGCTGCGGCCGGTGACGTTTCCCCTGGTCATCGAGGCGGACTGTGACTTCGCCGACCTCTTCGAGATCCGCGGCCTGGAGATGCCGCGGCGGCGCACCATTCAGGTGCGCCCCGGGGCGGAGGAGATCCGCTGGCTCTACCAGCGTGCGCACTACCGCCGCGGCCTGATCCTGCGCGTCGCCCGCGCGGACACGCCGCCGGATGTGGCCGCCCCCAGGATCATCTTCGAGCTCACCCTCCCGCCGCGGACGCCCTGGCATGCCTGCCTGCACTTCATCCCCCTCCTGGGGGATGAGGTCCTTGACGCGCCCGCCGCCTGCGGCGGCGTGCTGCTGGACGAGCTGGAAGAGCGGCGGCAGCAGTGGTACGGCGCCTTCGCCGCCTGCGAGACGCCGCACCCGGACGTGGGGCAGACCTACCGCCAGGCTGTGGAGGACCTGACGGTGCTGCGCCTCACCGCGGCCGACTCCGCCGTGAAGCACTGCGTCGTCGCCGCGGGCATCCCCTGGTTTGCCACCCTCTTTGGCCGGGACAGCCTGATCATCAGCCTGCAGACCCTCCCCGTCAGCGGCCAGTTCGCCCCGGCGGTGCTGCGGGAGCTGGGCGCGCTGCAGGCGACCGAGGTGGACGACTGGCGCGACGCTCAACCCGGCAAGATCCTGCACGAGGTGCGCCACGGGGAACTGGCGGAGTTCCAGGAGATCCCGCACACCCCGTACTACGGCACGGCGGATGCCTCGCCGCTGTACGTGGTCACCCTGCACGAGACCTACCGCTGGCTGGGGGACCGGGACCTGGTCGCCCACCTGCTGCCCGTGGCGGAACGCGCCCTGGCCTGGATCGATACGTACGGCGACCTGGACGGCGACGGGTTCCAGGAATACCGCCGCCGCTCTCCCCGGGGCATCACGCACCAGGGGTGGAAGGACTCCGGAGATGCCGTGGTGGACGCAGAGGGGGCCGACGTGCCGCCTCCCGTGGCCCTGGTGGAGCTCCAGGGCTACGCCTACGACGCCAAGCGGCGCATGGCCGAGCTCTACGAGGCGCTGGGCCGTCCCCAAGATGCCGCCCGGCTGCGGGGCGAGGCCGCCGCGCTGCGGGCGCGGTTCCGTGAGGCCTTTTGGTGGCCGGAGGAGGGGACCTACTACTTTGCCCTGGACGGGAGCAAGCGTCCGGTGCGCAGTGTGGTCAGCAACGCGGGGCACGCCCTCTGGTCGGGGATCGCCACCCCGGAGGAGGCGAGGCGGGTCGCCGCCCGCCTGATGGCGCCGGACATGTTCTCCGGCTGGGGGATCCGGACGTTGAGCAGCCGTCATCCCGCCTTCAACCCCTTCGGCTACCAGGTGGGGGCGGTCTGGCCGCACGACAACAGCCTGATCGCCCTGGGGTTCAAGCGCTACGGGCACGTCGCCGAGGCGCTGAGGGTGGCCGAAGGCATCCTGGAGGCTGCGGCCCACTTCCACTCCTACCGCCTCCCCGAGCTGTTTGCCGGGCTGCAGCGGGGCCCCCGCTCCTTCCCTGTGCAGTACCTGGAGGCCAACGTCCCCCAGGGGTGGGCGGCCGGGGCGGTCTTCGCCCTCCTGTGCATGGTCCTCGGCCTGCGGGCCGACGCCCCGCGCGGCCGCCTGCTCGTCCACCCCACCCTGCCGGAATGGCTGCCCCGGCTGCGGCTCAGGGGGCTGGCTGTGGGCCAGACCGTCGTCGACCTGGAGGCGTGGCGCGAGGGAGAGCGGACGCGGTGGGAGGCCACCGTGCGGGCCGGCACGCTGGAAGTGGTGGAGCAGCCCTGGTCGCCGGAGGAGGTCTGACTCCTCAGGCCAGCCAGCGCTTGCGCCGGGTGTAGGATTTGACCTCGGTGAAGCTGCGCCGCCCGCTCTTGTTCATCCCCAGGTAGAACTCCCTGACGTCGGCGTCCTCGCGCAGCCGCTCCGCCGGCCCGTCCAGGACGATCTTCCCGTTCTCCATGACGTAGCCGCAGGCTGCCAGCTGCAGCGCCATGCGGGCATTCTGCTCCACCAGCAAGACGGTAATCCCCTCCTCCCGGTTCAGCCGCCGCACCAGGGAGAAGATCTCCTGGGCCACCAGCGGCGCCAGCCCCAGGCTGGGCTCGTCCAGCAGCAGCAGCTTCGGGCGGGCCATGCAGGCGGCGCCGATGGCCAGCATCTGCTGCTCGCCGCCGGAGAGGTAGCCAGCGCGCACATGCCGCCGCTCCTTCAGCCGGGGAAAGTACGTGTAGACCAGGTCCAGGGCCTCCCGCCGGCCCCGGGGGTGGAGGGCCGCCCCCACCAGCAGGTTCTCCTCGGCCGAGAGCTCCTCGAAGAGGCGGCGGCCCTCCCGCACCATGACGATGCCGCAGCGGGCCACCTCCTCCGGCAGGAGGTTGGTGATGGGTCGGCCTTCGAACTCGATGCTTCCGCGGGCCACCTCGCCGCGCTCCAGCCGCACCAGCCCGGAGATGGCCTTCAGCGTGGTGGTCTTCCCCGCGCCGTTGGCGCCGATGAGCGCGGTGATGCTCCCCCGGGGGACGGAGAGGGAGACCCCCTTGAGCACCAGGATGGTCCCCCAGAAGACGACTTCGATGTTGTTCAGCGTGAGCACGCCGCGGAGGCTGCCCTCGTCCTCAAAAGCCCAGCCAGTCGGGCCGTCGCTCCACCGTTACCCCCTGGACGACGCGGATCCGCCCGTTCTGCACCTGGACGATGCGCGTGGTCGTGGAGGGCCGGTGGTCGGTGCGGGTGATGGTGATGGCCGGGGCCAGGCCGTCCGGGTCCCACTCCTTCAGCAGCTCGATGGCCGAGCGCACCGCCGGGCCGTTGAAGTTGCGGTAGGACGCCCAGTTGTCCACCATGATCTCCAGGGCTTTCTTCAGCAGGAAGACGTTGAGCCAGCCGCGGATGTAGGAGGCGATGTAGGGCGTCTGCGTCGTCCCCCACTGGAATGCGGGGACATCCTTCCCCTCGAAGCGCTTGTAGGCGTCGAAGATGGTGCGCATGCCCGCGACCCCGGCCTCGCCGAACTAGGCGTGGGGGGTACTTCCT
>JBBIIQ010000069.1:0-9315 GCA_037446405.1 Armatimonadota bacterium
CAGGACGGCGCGGGCGTACCCCGGCGTGCGCTCTACAGCGCTGGACCGCCGCGCGCCGAAGGCAATGGAGACACCCGGGTCCAGGATGGGAAACACCGCCGCCAGCCCGCCGGCCCGCCAGCTCATCTCCTCCGCGGCGATGTACGAGTGTCCGCCGCTGCCGAAGACGTAGATGAGGTGGTCTGCGGCCACGACCTCAGCCAGCAGGCGGGCCACGCTCTTGATCTTCGCCCCCTCCTCCCGCACCACGCGCTCCAGCAGGCTGACCACCGCCTGGTGGTACTGCATGGTGGGATCCATGTGGCTCACCTCCTTCGGTGTCAGAGTCTCCTCAGGCGCGCCGCACGACCCCGGAGGCCGCACGGCCGTCGCTACCGCACCGCTCCGGCCGTCAGGCCCTTGATGAACCACCGACCGGCGAGCCCGAAGAGCACGATGGGGGGAATGGCGATGAGCACCGAGCTGGACATGAGCAGCCCCCAGTCGATGAAGTACTGCTGCAGGAAGTGCGCCATCCCCACGGGCAGGGTCTTGTGGCGGTCGCTGATGATGAAGGCCACGGCGAAGAGGTACTCCGTCCAGGACATGAGGAACGAGTTGAGGGCGACCGCGGCCAGCCCCGGCGCGGAGAGGGGGAGGAAGATCCGCACCAGGACCTGCAGCCGGGACGCCCCGTCCACCATGGCGGCGTCCTCCAGATCCAGGGGGACCGTGGTGAAGAAGGCCCGCAGCATCCAGATGCTGAAGGGAGCGACCACCGTGACGTTGACGATGATCAGGGCCAGCAGAGTGTCGATGATACCCATCCGGGTAAAGAGCACGTACAGGGGGATCAGCAGCAGCACCCGCGGGAAGATGTAGATGGAGATGAACGCTCGATAGAGGAGGTGGCGTCCCCGATAGCGGCAGCGGTAGAGGCTGTAGGCGGCCAGGCTGGCCAGCACCAGGGTAATGGCCGTCGAGGCCAGGGCCACGTAGACGCTGTTCAAGAAGTACGTGACGAAGGGTACCTGGGCGAACAACCTGACGTAGTGCTCGACGGTGAACGTCCGCGGCCAGAAGGTGGGCGTGGAGCTGGTCAGCTCCGGCAGGGTCTTGAATGAGCTGATAACGATCCAGTACATGGGCAGCAGGACCACAGCCAAGACCGCGGCCACGGAGAGGTAGCGGGCCAGGTGCTTCGCCAGCCTCATGCGGGTGCCCCCACTTCTTCCCGCATGGCCCGCCGCAGGTAGGCCAGGCCGTAGAGCAGCAGGAGCAGAAACATGAGCATGGACAGCGTGGCGGCCAGGCTGATGCGGTACTCCTGGAACCCCTTGTAGTAGATGAGAATCGTCAGGGTGGTGGTGGCGTACATGGGGCCGCCGCGGGTGAGCAGCCAGATGGCGTCAAAGATATTGATGGCCCAGAGGGAGGCCAGGAGGACCACCATCTTCAGGACCTCGCTGATGGAGGGCAACTCCACGTACCAGAGGCGGGCCAGGTAGCCGGCCCCGTCCATATCGGCCGATTCGCCCAGCTCCCGGGGGATGGTCTGCAGCGCGGCGAGGATGATCACGGTGAAGAAGGGAAACCAGCGCCAGACGTTGACCGCCGTGACGGCGTAGAGCGCCAGCCCCGCAGAACCCAGGAAGGAGATGGGGGTCCTGACCAGCCCGGCCGCCCGCAGGAGGTAGTTGACCACGCCCAGGGTCGGGTCCAGCACCCACTTCCCCATCGTGGCCAGGACGATGGAGGGGAAGAGCCAGGGCAGGATGATCCAGTTGCGCACGATCTGCCGGCCGCGGAACTCCTGGTTCAGCACCAGCGCGGCGGTCAGCGCCAACAGGAACTGCAGCACCACGTTGAGCACCGTCCAGAGGAGGCTCACCCGGATCGACCGCCAGAACTCGCCGCTGCCCAGCACGCGGACGTAGTTGTCCGCACCGACGAACGCCCCCGGCGTTCCCACGTAGCCCACGTTCATCAGGCTGAGGCGCGCGGTATCCACCAGGGGGTAGATCAGGGTGAGGAAGACCCAGGCCAGCATGGGGAGGACGAGGAGGTACCCGAACCACGGGTCCCGTTGCAGCCCGGCCAGGAGCGCGCCGAGGCCCCGGGGGGAGACGCGCAGCAGCCCCCTCCCCGGACGGGCCGCGTCCCGGGAGGGGGCCGCCGCACGCTCGCTGGACGGGTCAGCGCAGCGTCTCACGCATCCGCTCGGCACCGCGCTTGACCGCCTCCGCCGGCGAGGCCCCCTGGTGGATCATCAGTTGGGCCGCCCAGGCGATGAGGTTCTGTCCGGTAATCCGGCCGATGTAGCGGTGATAAGGTTCGCGGGTGAACCCCAGCTGCCGCCCGTACTTCGACTCCTCGATGACGAGCTGGTACTTGGGCAGGTGACGCTTGACCGTGGCATGGTCCAGGAGTTCCCGCGCCCTGGAGGCCTCCTCCGTAACGGGCAGGAAGAAGCCGGGGGCCACGGTGAGCAGCCGCGCCATGTTCGCCGGCCGGGAGAGGTAGTTGACGAAGACGTCGAACGCCTGGCGCACCTTTGGGTCAGCGTTCAACAGCATCACGCCGTTCATCCAGGAGGCCGTCCCGCGCTGTCCGTCCACGTCGGGGACGGGCACCGGTGCAGCGGCCAGGGTCTCGGGGGGCAGCGTCGTCCGCAGGTCGAACTGCTCGATGTAGTGGCTCTTCTCGATGACCATGGCCACCTCCCCGCCGAAGAGGGCGGAGAGCGCCTGGTCCCACTGCCAGGCTTCCGAGCCCGGAGGGGACAGCTTGAACAGCTTCAGGTACATGTCGAAGGCCCGCACGGTGTTGGGATTGTCGAAGATGATGTTGCCCGCGGCGTCGAAGAGGTGCTCGGCCTTGGCCACGACCATGAGCGGGTAGATCTGCTGCACCGTGGCCAGGTGCCAGTCGCCGGCGACGCCGATGGGGTACTTGACCACGCCGCTCTTGGTCAGGGCTGCGGCGGTGTTCAGCAGTTCGGACCAGGTGCGCGGCGGTTTCTTCGGGTCGAGCCCCGCTTTCTGGAACAGGTCAGCGCGGTACCAGAGGACCTCCGCCATGTTGTACAGCGGCACCGCCCAGTACTTCCCCTCCCAGAAGAAGGGATTCAACGCCGCATCATAGACCTTGTACTCCTTCTTCATCCTGGTGACCGCCGCGGTCACGTCCTGCACCGACCCTGTCAGGCGCACGTCCATGGTCAGGTCGGGCGTGGTGAACATGAGATCCGGCGGACGGCGGGCCATCACCGCCGCGGAGATCTTGATGAAGACGTCAGCCCAGCTCTGGACTTCGACCTTGATGCGCACGCCGGGCTGGCTGCGGTTGAAGGCCTCGACGAGCTCCTCGATGGCCTTCACCCGGGTCGGTCGGGCCTCCATGTGCCAGAGCGTCAGCGTCAACGGTTGCTGGGCGCTGGCGGGCAGGGCCAGGGCCAGGGCCAGAACGCCGGTGAGGACAGCCCACCCCCACCGGGGGGCTCGCTCCTTCACGGCCTCTCCACCTCCTTCAGCACAGGGGATTGTGCCCAGACGCCGTTCTCTCTGACAACGTTGACATCCGTCGTCTACCATATCGGCTGGACCGTGCGTTCACAATCGGGCGGAGACCCGATGGGCGCCATGTCCCGTTTAAGGCCGGCTCCGGCCGGGCAGGACCGGGCCGGAAGGGGCTCGAAAAAGAAATGTTCTGGTAAACGTTGTCAGGAGGACGTGCGGCGTGGCGCGGGTGGGTCGGAACGGGCAGCCTACCATCAAGCAGGTGGCCGCACGCGCCGGCGTCTCCATCAAGACCGTCTCCCGCGTGATCAACGGGGCGGCGTACGTCAGTGAGGCCGCGCGCCGCCGCGTGGTGCGGGCCATCGCCCAGCTCAACTACCGGCCCAATGCCCTGGCACGGGGGCTGGTCACCGGGCGGTCGCGGTCCATCGGGCTGGTCATCGCTGATATCGCCAACCCCTTCTTCCCCCCGCTGGTGCGGGCCATCGAGGACGTGGCCGCAGCGCGGGGCTACAACGTCATCCTCTGCGACACCGACGAGGACGCCGACCGCGAGCGCGGGGCGATCTCCGTCCTCCTGGAACGGAAGGTGGATGGGCTGATCCTCTCCGCCTCGCGGGTGCCCGAGGCCTTCCTGCGCCAGCTGGCGGCCGACCGCATCCCCCTGGTGGTGGTCAACCGGGTCGTCCGCCACCCGCGGGTCTCGGCGGTCCTGGTGGACAGCGTCGCCGGGGGCCGCCTGGCCACCGAGCACCTGCTGGCGTTGGGGCACCGGCGCATCGCCTACCTGGCCGGCCCCCCCGCGTCGTTCTCCAACCGCAGCCGCCTGCGCGGCTACCGGCAGGCGCTGGTCCGGGCGGGCCTGCCCTTCGATCCCGACCTGGTCGCCGGCGGGGCGACCTCGCTGGCGGCGGGCCGGCAGGCCATGGCGGCCCTGCTGGACCTGGACCGGCCGCCCACCGCCGTCTTCGCCTTCGACGATCTCATGGCCCTGGGCGCGCTGGAGGAGCTGCGGCGGCGAGGACTGCGCGTGCCCGGCGACGTGGCCATCGTCGGCTTCGACGACATCGATCTGGCCGCCTTCGTCGACCCGCCGCTGACCACCGTGGCCCAACCGAAGGTGGAGATGGGACGTCTGGCGGCCACCCGCCTGCTGGACATGGTTGAAGGGAAGTCCTCTGCACGGCGCATCGTCACCCTGGCACCGCAGCTGATCGTCCGCCACTCCTGCGGTGCGCAGCCAGGGCAGGCGGCCCACGCGCCGCAAGAGCCCCGGGGCCCTGCGGGGCGCACGGGAAGCATACGAGGAGGAGCTGAAGAGTGAAGATCAACTGCTGCTGGCTCTACGCCATCACCAAGTACGGCTACCCGCCGTCGATCAGCGACATGCACACGGCCCTGGGGGAGATGGCCGCATTGGGCTTCGACGCCGTGGAGCTGGAGGGCGTCCACGAGGAGAACCTACGGGCCGTGCATGCGGCCCGCGCCGCCCTCAGGGACCGCTGCGCCGATCTGGGCCTGCGCGTGATGAACTTCTGCCCGGTCCTGCCGGACCTGGTGAGCCCCGAGGAGGGGCGGCGCCGCCACGCCCTGGATCTCTTCCGGCTGGCCGTGGAGCTGACGGTGTACTTCGGCGCGCCTCTGGTGCAGGTGGACAGCTACGCAGCGCCGGTGGAGTATACCCGGCACCGGCCCTACGCGCAGGCAGTGGAGTTCCGGCGGCAGTTCGACGTGCGCATCCCGGCGGGATTCTCCTGGGAGCGCACGTGGCAGACGCTGGTGGACGTCATCCGCACGTGCGCCGCCATCGCCCAGGACGCCGGGCTGCGCCTCTGCCTGGAGCCGCGGGTGGGCGAGCTGGTGAGCAACACCGACGGGCTGCTGCGGCTGCTGGAGCACGTGCAGGCGTCAAACTTCGGCGCGGTGCTGGATACCGGCCACCTGCACGCGCAGAAGGAGATCCTGCCCCTCTCGGTGGAGAAGCTGGGCCAGCGGATCTTCTACGTCCACGCCTCCGACAACGACGGTCGCGACAACGATCACCTGGCTCCGGGCCGTGGCACCGTGGACTGGGTGGCGCTGCTCGAGGGGCTGCGACGCCACGGCTTCGACGGCTACATCGGGATCGACGTGGGGGGCGTGCCCGACCTTGACGCGCAGTACCGCGAGGGGCTGGCCTTCATCCGCGGGCTGCTCGAGCGCGGCGCCCGGGAGGAGGCCGCACGGTGACGCGGCGGACGGTCGCCGGCCGGGACCCTGCGCGGGGCGTGCCGCTCGAGGTGGAGATCGAGGGTGATCGGATCGCCGGCGTCCGCGACCTCCCCTCCTCTCCCGTCCCTGCGGACCTCTGGCTGTTGCCGGGGCTGGTGGACATTCAGGTGAACGGCTACGGGGGACACGACCTGAACGGCCCGGAGGTAGACAGCGGCGTCGTCGCCGCTCTGGTGCGCAGCCTGCAGGCGCGGGGGGTCACCCGCTTCTGCCCCACCATCTGCACCCAGAGCCGGGAGCGCATGGAGGCAGCGCTGCGCGCCGTGGCTGCCGCCTGCCGTGCCGACTCCCGGATCGCCCGGGCCGTCGCCGGGATCCACCTGGAGGGCCCCTACATCTCCCCCGAAGACGGTCCGCGCGGGGCGCATCCACGGCAGCACGTGCGCCCTCCGGACTGGGCGGAGTTCGAGGCGCTGCAGCAGGCCGCGGAGGGCCGCGTCCGGCTGGTGACCCTGGCCCCCGAGTGGCCCGGTGCGGAGACGTTCATCCGGCGGCTGGTTGACTCCGCCGTCGTGGCGGCCATCGGGCACACCGCGGCGTCGCCGGAGGTCGTCCGACAGGCCGTCCGTGCCGGCGCCAGGCTCTCTACGCATCTGGGCAACGGGGCCCACGCGATGCTCCCGCGGCATCCCAACTACATCTGGGAGCAGCTGGCCGCCGACGACCTCTTGGCCAGCATCATCGTGGACGGCCACCATCTGCCGCCGGCGGTGGTCAAGACCTTTGTCCGGGCAAAGGGGGTCGAGCGGACCATCCTGATCAGCGACGCCGTGGCCCTGGCGGGGATGGCGCCCGGTGACTACGACTGGATGGGGATGCGCGTGACGCTGAGCCCGGAGGGCCGCATCAGTCTCAGCGGGACGCCCTATCTTGCCGGCTCGGCCCTGGACCTGGCGTCGGCGCTCCCCCGGGTGATGGCCTTCGCCGGGGTACCCCTGGCGGATGCCGTGACGATGGCCAGCACCAATCCCGCGCGCCTGCTCGGGGTCGAGCCGGGGACGCTGGCCGCGGGCGGCCCGGCCGACCTGGTGCTGATGCGCATCAGTGACAGCGGGCAGGCCGAGATCGTCCAGACCATCGCCGGCGGCCAGGTGGTGTGGGAGGCGGCCTGAGCCCGGGCCTGCTGAGCGCCGCGTTCCAGACGGGCTCTCCGGGAGAGGTGGCGCCGGCGCCGCTCAGGCCTTGCCGACGTACTTGCGGATGGACTTGGTCTCCAAGTACTCGGCCAGCCCCTCCGCTCCCAGCTCCCGCCCGTGGCCGCTGTCCTTCACGCCGCCGAACGGGGTCTCCGGGACGCTCAGCGGCTTGTAGTTGATCCAGACGATCCCGGACTCGATCCCCTCGATGAACCGCTCGATGGTGCGGTCGCTGCGGGACCACAGCCCCGCCCCCAGGCCGTAGGAGGTGCTGTTGGCCCGCTGCAGCGCCTCCTCCAGGTCGCGCACCGGCAGCACCGGCAGCACCGGGCCGAAGCACTCCTCCCGCCACAGCGCCGCGTCGTCCGGCAGGTCCGCGATCACCGTGGGCTGGAAGAAGTAGCCCCGGGCGTAGGGGCCCTCGGCCAGCCGTCGCCCGCCCACCACCACCGTCGCCCGGCGGGCCAGGGCGTCGGCGACGAAACGCTCCACGTCCTCCCGCTGCTGCGCGTTGTTCAGCGGGCCCATGTCCGTCGCCGGGTCCAGGCCGTCCCCCACGCGCAGCGCTGCGGTCTTTGCGGCCAGCAGGTCAACGAACCGCTCGTACACCGCGGCGAAGACGTAGACGCGCTTCACCGAGGTGCAGGACTGCCCGGCGTTGCGGAAGCGACCGAAGCGGACGATGGTGTCGGTGGCCAGCTCCAGGTCGGCGTCGTCGGCCACCACGGTGGGGTCGCTGCCGCCCAGCTCCAGGGTGACGTGCTTCAGGGCCGGGGAGGCGGCCTGCGCCACGAGCCGCCCCACCTCCGTCGAGCCGGTGAAGGCGATGCGCTTCACCGCCGGATGGCGCAGGATCTCGTCGCCCACCGTGGAGGCGGGGCCGGTGACGATGCTGGCGATCCCCGGAGGCACGCCCGCCTCCTGCAGCAGTGCCGTCAGGGCGATGTCGGTGAGGGGGGTGGTGCTGGCCGGCTTGATCAGGACCGCGTTTCCGGCGATCAGCGCCGGCGCCACCTTCCAGGCGTAGAGGGAGACGGGGAAGTTGAAGGGGAGGATGGCGGCGCACAGGCCGATGGGCTGCTTGCGGGTCTCCACCTTGATGATGCTGTCGTTGTCGCGCAGGTACTTCACCTCGCCGGCGATCTTGCCGGCGTATCCGGCGTAGTAGTCGAAGGTGTTGATCAGGCTGTCCAGCTCCCCCACCGACTCGCGGTAGATCTTCCCCTGCTCCCGCGTGAGCAGCCGGGCCAGCCGGTCCTTGTGCGCCTCCACCAGGGCGGCGAAGCGCTGCAGGACCTTTCCCCGGCGACGCGATTCGTAGACTCGGGGCCACCAGGAGCCTTCCAGCGCCGCCACCCCCGCGTCGATGGCCGCGCGCACGTCCTCCCGGTCGCCCTTCGGCACGGTACCCACGACCTCGTCCACGTTGGCCGGATTGCGCACCTCCACGGTCTCCCCGCTGCGAGCGTCCGCCGCCCGGCCATCGATAATCATGCGAAACACCTCTGCCATCCCCGCCACCTCCCGTGCTGTACCCGCAGGAATTCCGCATCCGAGGCTGGGAATTCCTGCCCCCACCCCGGCGCTCTGCAGCCATATGTGCAAGCAGCGACGCACCAAGGAATGACGCACACGTGGACTCACGTGTGCAAGCAGCGACAGACCGAGGAATGACGCACATGTGGGATGCAGGAGGAAGGTGCCGCGCCGCGCGGTGGTGGCGAGACCGTCAGTGCAGACCGACGAGGGGTTCCGCCTCTGGGCGGGTGAACCGGCCGGTGCCGCTAGCGGCTGTTCCTGGCGGGGCGGCGACGCCGGGTGGGAACGGCGGGCGGTGGCAAGCCGACCCCGCCCAGCAGCGCCTCAGGGTTGATGGCCTGCGTGAGGTAGAGCGCCGCCTCCGACTCGGGGCTCGATCCCTTGAGCAGGAGGTTCAGGTCCCGGGAGACCTCGGCCCCCAGGTCCTTCAGGCCGAGGGCCTTGAGCTGCCGGGCGGCCCGGCGCAGGTAGTGAATCGCCTGGTCGCGCTCCTGCCGCCTGGCGGCGATGCGCCCCAGCAGCGCCAGGGCCGTGGCGCGGTGCTTGCGGTCGTCCACCTTCTCCGCGTCGGCCAGCGCCTGCTTTGCGGCTTCCTCCGCCTCCCGGAGGTGGCCCATCTGCAGGTGCACGGCGGCCAGGTCCTGGTAGGCGTCGCTGCGCCGCCGGAGGTTGCCCTGCTCCTTGATGATGGCAACCGCTCGCTGCGCCGCCTCGAGCGCCTCCTCTAGCCGTCCCTGCTCGCGATAGAGGATGCTGAGATTCATCTTGACCTCGGCGAGGTTGACCAGATCCTCGGCATCTTGAAAGGCGCGGTGGGCCTCCAGCAGCAGCCTTGCGGCTCTCGGCGGGTCTCCCTCCAGCCGGGCGATGTA
>JBBIIQ010000070.1:0-9154 GCA_037446405.1 Armatimonadota bacterium
AGGCTCTCGAAGATGCCGCGCCGGTGGCGGTGGCGCAGCGCCAGCACCAGGTGGCCGAACAACCCCAGGTAGATCATGGCGATGCCAAACAGGAGGATGATGCGGAAGTAGAGGTCCTGCTCCTCCACCCGGTTGAAGAGGGGGTACACGTGGAAGAGCAGCTCCGGAAGATTGCCGAACGCCTCGGCGTACACCACCCCAAAGCCGACCACCCAGAAGGCCATGACGCGGACAAGCCAGGAGAGCGACGCCAGCGTCGGCGGGGCGATCTCCAGGTTGAACATGGAAAGCCGCAGCGGTTGGCCGGCGCGGGCGCGGCTGCGCAGCCACCAGCCAAAGAGGAAGAAGAGCAGCCCGTAGCCCACGTCGCCGATGACCAGCCCGACGAACAAGGGGAAGGTGAAGGAGATGAGCGGCGTGGGATCCCAGGTGCCGTAGCGCGGCGGCGGGAAGAGCCCCAGCAGCATCTGGAAGGGCCTGATCGGCGCCGGATTGTCCAGCAGCACCGGCACCCGCTCCGCCTCGTGGGGGTCGGCGGGGGTGTCGTAGACCACCACCTCGCTGCCGAAGCGGCGCTGCAGGGCGCGGCGCACGGCCCCCACCGTGCGCGTGGGCGTCCACCCGTGCACCACAAAGGTGTAGCGCGACTGCGCCAGCTGGGGCATGACCTGCAGCCGGGTCAGGCGGTCCTGCAGCACGGCGCGCAGCGCCACCAGCCGGGCGCGCTGCGCTCGGGCGATCTCCTGCAGCGCCCCGCCGATGGCGGCGATCTCGCCGGGGAGGGCCGCCCGCCGCTCCTCCATCCGCCGGATGGCCTCCGCCGCCGGCAGGTCGGCGAAGGCACTGGGCAGGCGCAGCTCGCTCACCCCGGCACGGGCCAGGAACCCGTGCACCGCCTCCGCGTCGCGGCGGTGAAAGGCGACGACCACGCCGACCTTCCCCTCCTCCACCACCCGGCTGACCAGCTCCATGCGGCCGCCGGTGACCTCGCTGAGGCGGCGACGCAGGTCCAGGACCACGGCCGCGTCGCGCGTGCGCAGGACGAAGCCCACGGTCTCCAGGGCGTGGCTGCCCGCCAGCAGCCCCAGCAGCGGGGAAAGCACGCGCACCGCGCTCTCGTAAGAGCGGATCAGCTCCAGCTCGTCCTCCCGCTCCCGGCGCTGCCGCACCAGCGGCTGCACCTGTTCCTCCAGGGCGGCCAGCTCGGCCTCCAGCTCGTCCAGGGACCTGGCGGCGAGCTCCTCGGTGGCGGGTGCAGGGTCGACGGGGACGAGAGGGAGCAAGGTGAGCAGCCCGTCCGCGCGGGCGCGCAGCCGTTCCAGGGTCTCCACCTGAGCCTGCTCCGCCGACTCCGGGCGCACACTGGAGAACTCCGCCGGCGCCTCCTCGGCCTCGATGCGGTCCACATGGAGACTGCCCACGCCCTGGATGGTCTCCAGCACCGAGGCCAGGTGCCGCTTCGGCCCGATCACCAGCACCCGAGACATGGCCACGATCATGTGCCGGACTCCCCGACGACGCGTTCGACCACCAGGCGGACGGCGGCGTCCATCCGCTCCGCGGCGTGCCGCCGCAGCGCCTCCGCCTCGCTGCGGGCGCGGCCGACCATCTCCTCGCTGATCTGGCGGGCCTCTTCCTCGGCCCGCGCCTCGTACTCGCGGACGAGGGCGGCGGCCTCCTCCCGCGCCCGCTGCAGCACGGCCTCGGCTTCCCGACGCGCCTCCTCCACCAGGCGGGCCGCCTCCTCCCTGGCGCGGGCGACCATCGCCTCCAGCTCGCGCTCCTTCTGCGCGATCAGGCGGAGGACATCCTCCCCGTCTCGCTCTCCTCGCTCGGCCATCGATGGTCAGACTCCGCCTGCGTCATTGACTCCCCGCTGCCGGGATGCCTGCACTCGATCCCCTGGGGCAGAAAAAGGCCTCTTGACATCCAAAACGCCCTGGGAGACCTGCTCTCCCCGGGCGAAATCCCGCCTCATGATAACAGACCCCCGCCCCCACCGCAAAGGCAATCGCCGCCTCCCGCCGCCTCCGGGGCTTCCCCGAAGCAGCCTCCGGGCCCGCCGCCGCCCTCCCGGCTTACGGCAACAGGAGGCTGGCGGTGCGGGCGAAGACGATCAGCGGTTGCGGGTAGAGGCCGAGCAGCAGGGTGGCCGCGCCGGTGATCCAGAGGGCGGCGCGCAGGGCGGCCGGGCCGCGGATCGGCGTCGGGTCGGCCGGGGGCAGCAGGTACATGGCGCGGATCACGCCCACGTAGTAGTAAAGGGAGATGACGCTGTTGATCACGCCCGCGGCCACCAGCCACAGCAGCGCGGGGCTGCGTTCGATGGCCGCAGCGAAGATGTAGAACTTGGCGAAGAACCCCGCTGTGGGCGGGATCCCGGTGAGCGAGAGCATGAACAGGGCCATGAGGAAGGCCAGCCCCGGGCCCCGCTGGGAGAGCCCCGCGTAGTCCGGGATCTCGTCCGATCCCAGGCGCCCTCCGATGAGGGCAGCGATGAAGAAGGCGCCCAGGGTGAAGAACATGTAGGCGAACAGGTAGATGAGCAGGCCGCTGTTGCCGAAGGGCCCGCCGAAGGCGGCCACCCCCATGAGGATGAAGCCGGCATGGGAGATGCTGGAGTAGGCCAGCATCCGCTTGATGTTGCGCTGCGGCAGCGCCAGCAGGTTCCCCACGAACATGGAGGCCGCCGAGAGCACGGCCACCAGGGTCACCACGTCCAGCCCCGAGGGGGCGATGGCCACCGCCACCACCCGCAGCAGGACGGCGAACCCCGCCGCCTTGGAGCCCACCGAGAGGAAGGCGGCCACCGGCGTGGGCGCCCCCTCGTAGACATCCGGCGTCCACTGGTGGAAGGGGACCATGGAGATCTTGAACCCGAATCCCGCCAGCATCAGGGCCAGGGAGACGATGAGGGCGGGGTGGGGGACCTGGGCCACCTTCTGGGCGATGACGTAGAGGCTGGTGGAGCCGGTCAGCCCGTAGAGCAGGGAGAAGCCGTAGAACATCACCGCGGAGGCCGCGGCGCCGAAGAGGAAGTACTTCAGCCCGGCCTCGTTGCTCCGGGGGTTGCCCTTGAGGTAGCCCGCCAGCACGTAGGAGGTCAGGCTGACCAGCTCGATGGACAGCGCCAGCAGGATGAGGTCGGCGCTGGCGGCCATGAGCACCAGGCCCAGGCTGGTGAAGACCAGGAGCGCGTAGAACTCCCCCTCGAAGCGGGAGGCGTCCTCCGGCCGCTGCGCCGCGGCGCGGAAGGTGTCCATGGAGGCCAGGATGACCAGCGCCGTGGCCAGCAGCGCCAGGACCTTGAAGAAGAGGGCGAAGCCGTCGACGGCGTAGGTGTCGAAGAAGATCCGCCGCGCGCCGCCCGGAAGGGAGGCCGCCAGCCCGCCGGCGGGCAGCAGCGCCAGCAGCAGCCCGCCCACGGCCACCCAGCCCACGGCGCGCTTGGCCCCCTGCCCCACCAGCAGGTCCACGCCCAACAGGATCAGCCCCAGGGCAGCCAGCCACAGCTCCGGGGCCAGGCTCCAGAGGTCGCCCAGGGGAGGCATCAGCGCAGCGCCGCCACCACCGCGGCCATGGCCGTGTCGATGATCTCCAGCAGCGGCCGCGGGTAGAGGCCGAAGATGACCATGGCCGCCACCAGCGGCACCAGGGCCACCAGCTCCCGGGTGTCCACGTCCAGCAACCCCTTCCAGCGCGGGTTCGGGGGGCCGAGGAAGATGCGCTGGATGGTCCAGAGGAACATGGCCGCGGTGATGATGATCCCCAGCAGCCCCGTGGCCGCCAGCGCGGGGAAGACGCCGAAGGCGCCCAGGAAGATGAGGAACTCGGCGACAAAGCCCATCAGCCCGGGCAGCCCCAGGGAGGCCAGCATGGCGATGGTGGTGATGCCGGTGTAGACGGGCAGGATGGCCCCCAGCCCGCCGAACTCGTTCACCCCGCGGGTGTGGGCCCGGTAGTCGTAGATCACGCCCACGATCAGGAACAGCGACCCGGTGATCACCCCGTGGGCGACCATCTCGAAGACCGCCCCGTTCAACGCCGTGGTGGCCGCCTGCGCCTTGGCCGGCTGGCCGTAGGCGGCGGCGGCGGCGGCCACCCCCAGCATGACGTAGCCCATGTGGTTGACGCTGGAATAGGCCACCAGCTTCTTCAGGTCCATCTGCGCCATGGACACCAGCGCCCCGTAGATGATCCCCAGCAGCGCCAGGATGGCGATGACGTAGGCGTACTGCTGGAAGACCTGGGGGAAGAGGGGGAGGCTGAAGCGGACAAACCCGTAGGTCCCCAGCTTCAGCAGGATGCCCGCCAGGATCACCGAGCCGGCGGTGGGCGCCTCCACGTGAGCGTCGGGCAGCCAGGTGTGGAACGGCCACATGGGCACCTTGATGGCAAAGGAGAGGAAGAAGCCCCAGAAGGCGATGGTGGCCAGCCGCAGGTCTTTGGCCAGCGGCTGCTGCTGGATCAGGCTGAGCACGTCGAGGGTGCGCGGCTGGGCGTTGAAGTACAGCAGCAGGATGCCCACCAGCATGGCCAGCGAGCCCACCAGCGTAAAGAGGAAGAACTTGATGGCCGCGTACTCCTTGCGCGGGCCGCCCCAGATGCCGATGAGGAAGTACATGGGCACCAGGGTCACTTCCCAGAAGATGTAGAAGAGGAAGAAGTCCAGGGCGACGAAGACGCCCAGCATCGCCGTCTGCAACAGCAGCAGCAGGAACATGTACTCCTTGAGCCGCAGCTCCACCCGCCAGGAGTAGACGATGGAGACGGCGGAGAGCAGCTGCGTCAGCAGCACCAGCGGCAGGCTCAGCCCGTCCAGGCCCACGGTGTAGCTGATGCCCACCGACGGGATCCAGGGAGCCGACTCCACCAGCTGCATCCCCCCGCGCAGGTTGAAGCGACCCAGCAGGACGATGGCCACGTACAGGGAGAGCAGCGACGCGCCCAGGGCGATCCCCCGGATGGCTCGGGGGTTGCGGAAGAAGAGCAGGAGAATCCCCCCGGCCAGGGGCAGGAAGAGCATCAGGCTAAGCATGAGTCCGCCTCATCGCACCAGCCCTCCGAGGATGAGCAGGATGACGCCGATGGCGATCACCAGCAGGTAGTTCTCGGCGCGCCCCGTCTGCACCACCCGCAGGGCCCCGCCCAGCGCCTTGGCCACCCAGCCGATGAGGTTGACCACCCCGTCCACCACGTAGAGGTCAAAGACGCGGTACAGCCGGGTGAGGGCCACCAGGGCCACGCCGATGAGGTTGACCAGGCCGTCGACGACGTAGACGTCGAAGACCCGCAGCACGCGGGAGGTCCACACCGTGCCGCGGACGACGGTCCACTGGTAGACGTCGTCGAAGTAGTACTTCCGCTCCGCCCAGGTGCTGAAGGGCTGAAACGCCCGCCGCACCGCCGCCGGCGAGAGCCACCGCCAGCGGTAGAGGGCGGCCGCGGCGCCGATCCCGGCCAGGGCCACGGCGGTGGAGACCAGGGCGATCCGCAGGTCGAAGGTCGCTGCCGTCTCCTCCCCGGCGTGGAGGAAGCGGCCGAACGGGTTGCCCAGGAAGGGCGCGCCGAGGAAGCCAAGCAGCGCGGCGCCGCAGGCCAAGAACCACAGCGGACCCGTCATCACCCGCGGGCTCTCGTGGGGGTGGACGGCCTCGTGGCCCTGCCCCCACACCCCGTGCGCGGGCGCCCACCGCCGCTCTCCCAGGAAGGTGTAGAACATCATCCGCATCACGTAGAAGGCGGTGACGAACGAGGTGACCAGCCCCAGGTAGAACAGCGGGGGACTGTGACGCCAGGCCTCCGTGAGGATCTCGTCCTTCGACCAGAACCCGGCGAAGGGGAAGATCCCGGCCAGGGCCAGACCGCCGATGAGCATGGTCCAGTAGGTGGAAGGCATCACCCGGGCCAGGCCGCCCATCTGCTTCATGTCGTTGGTCCCCATGGCGTGGATGACGCTGCCCGCCGCCAGGAAGAGGAGGGCTTTGAAGAAGGCGTGGGTCATCAGGTGGAAGACCCCGGCGGCATAGCCCAGCACCCCCAGGCCCAGGAACATGTAGCCCAGCTGGCTGATGGTGGAGTAGGCCATCACCCGCTTGATGTCGTCCTGCACCACGGCGATGGTGGCGGCCATGAAGGCGCTGATCCCGCCCACCCAGGCCACCACGGTCAGCGCCGTATGCTCCGGCGTCTGGGCGAAGAGGAGGAAGAGGCGCGCCACCATGTAGACCCCGGCAGCCACCATGGTGGCCGCGTGGATCAGGGCGGAGACCGGGGTCGGCCCCTCCATGGCGTCGGGCAGCCAGACGTGCAGGGGTACCTGGGCCGACTTGCCCACCGCCCCGCCGAACAGCAGCAGGGCCGCCGCCAGCAGTCCCCCCCCGCCCAGCCGGCCGCTCTGCACCGCGGCAAAGGTCTGGTCGAAGCGCAGCGTCCCCAGCGTGAAGAACAGCAGCAAGATCCCGGCGAAGAAGAAGACGTCGCCGATGCGGGTGGTGATGAAGGCCTTCATGGAGGCGCGGGCGGCGGCGGGACGCTCGAACCAGAAGCCGATCAGCAGGTAGGAGCACAGCCCCACCAGCTCCCAGCCCACGTAGAGGAAGAGGAAGTTGTCGGCCAGGACCAGCAGCAGCATGGAGGCGGCGAAGAGGGAGAGGTAGGCGAAGAAGCGGGGGTAGCGCGGGTCGCCGTGCATGTAGCCGACGGAGTAGATGAAGATGGCCGACCCCACCACGGTGACCACCAGGAGCATCACCGCCCCCAGGGCGTCCACCTGGATGCCCAGAGCGAGGGGCTGCGCCCCCAGGACGAGCCAGTCCAGGGTGGAGCGCAGGGGGACAGCCCCGCCCAGGACGCGGAAGAAGACGACCAGCGCCAGGACCGCGGAGGCCAGCATGGCGCCGATGGCCACGGTGGCACCCTGCCCGGGCAGCCGCCGACCGAAGAAGAGGATCAGCCAGAAGGCCAGGAAGGGGAACAGGGGGATCAGCCAGGCGAGGGACGTCACCATTTCAGCAGGTTGATCTCGTCCACGTGCACCGTCTCCAGGTTGCGGTAGACGGCCATGACCAGGGCCAGGCCCACCGCCGCCTCACAGGCGGCCAGGGTGATGATCACCAGGGCGAAGACGTGCCCGGCCAGCGCCACCGGGGCCACATAGCGGTTGAAGGCCACCAGGTTGATGTTGGCCGCGTTCAGCATCAGCTCGATGCCCATGAGGATGGCCACCGCGTTGCGCCGCGTGAGGATGCCGTAGAGCCCCAGCCCGAAGAGCAGGGCGCTCACGGCCAGGTAGTGATTCAGCCCCACCGTCATCGCGTCCCCGTGCCCTACTGCTCCCGACGAGCGATGACCAGCGCGCCCACTAGCGAGACCAGCAGCACCACGCTGCTGATCTCGAAGGCGAGGACGAAGGTGGTGAGGAACGCGCTGCCCACCGCCGCCACGTTGGCCCGGGGCAGGGCACCGGCGGCCAGGGGCCAGGCGGTGCGCAGCAGCAGTGCCAGCAGCGCCGTGGTCAGTGCGGCGGCGGCCAGCGCCCCCACCACCCGCTGCTCGTTGGTCTGCCGTACGGCCGTCCCCGTGCCCCCCTGCGTCAGCATGATCACGAAGAGGATGAGCACGGCGATGGCGCCGGCGTAGATGAGGATCTGGATCCCGGCCACGAACTCCGCCTGCAGGAGGACGAACAGCCCCGTCACCCCCAGGAAGCTGGGGATCAGGGACATGGCGGCGCGCACCAGGTTGCGGCTGGTCACCACAACCACCGCCGGCAGCAGCGTGACCGCGGCCAGGATGGTGAAGGCGGCCAGCTCACCCACGGCCGGCGGCGCCCCCGCCCGCCCTCAGACCAGCAGCCATCCCGTCACCAGCACCAGGAGGAATCCCAGGGGGACAAGCCCCTTCCAGGAGAGGTGGAGCAACTGGTCCAGCCGCAGGCGCGGGTAGGTCCAGCGCACCCACATGAGGACAAAGACCAGGGCGAACAGCTTGATGAAGAACCAGACCACCCCCGGCAGCAGCGGGCCGTGCCACCCGCCCAGGAAGAGGACGGTGGTCAGGGCGGCCATGGCGAAGGCCTCCGCGTACTCGCCCAGCTGGAAGAGGGCGAAGCGCATCCCCGTGTACTCCGAGAAGTACCCGGCGACCAGCTCCGATTCGGCCTCCGGGAGGTCGAAGGGGACCCGGTTCACCTCGGCCGTGGCCGCGGTGAGGAACACCAGGAAGGCCAGCACCCCGGGGATGAGCAGCCAGCGGTTGCCCGGCAGGCCGAAGATGAACCAGTTGCCGATCCCCAGCCACCCGCCGCGCTGCGCCTCCACGATGCCCACCGTGGACAGCGTCCCCGCCAGCATCACCGGCACCAGCACCGCCAGGGCCAGGGGGATCTCGTAGGAGATCATCTGGGAAGCGGAGCGGAAACCGCCCAGCAGCGCGTACTTGTTGTTGGACGACCACCCGCCCAGGAGGATGGCGATGACGATGAGGGAGGCCATGGCGATGAAGAAGAGCAGGCCGATGTTGATGTCCCGCACGACGATGATGCGGCCAAAGAGCGGCCCGAAGGGGATGATGATCCAGGCCAGCAGCCCGGCCACCGCCGCCAGCAGGGGGGCCACAGTGAAGGTAATGGCATCGGCGTTGGCGGGGACGATGTTCTCCTTCTGCAGGAGCTTCACCGTGTCGGCCATGGTCTGCATGATGCCCTGCGGGCCCACGTGCTTGGGGCCCAGGCGCGACTGGATCCAGCCGCTGATCTTGCGCTCCAGGTAGACCCCCAGCATGGCCGCTACGACTGCCAGGAAGGTGAAGACGGCGACCGCGGCCAGCGTCGCCTTGAAGATCTCCCCAACCCAGCTCATCCGGCTAAACCCATTCCAGGGCGCCCTTGCGCCAGGCGTAGAGCAGCCCCATGCCCAGGATGATGATGAAGAGCGCCGCCTCCACCAGGACGAACCCGCCCAGCCGCTGAGCGATGAAGTCGCGGAAGACCACCGCCCAGGGGAAGAGGTAGATCACCTCCACCTCGAAGAGGACGAAGACCAGGGCAAAGAGGTAGTAGCGGATGTTGAACTGCGCCCAGGCCTGGCCGAAGGGGACGACGCCCGACTCGTAGGTGAGGCGCTTCTGCGGATACTCCGCACGCGGAGCCAGC
>JBBIIQ010000071.1:0-9045 GCA_037446405.1 Armatimonadota bacterium
AGACGAGCCCCGGCTGGACTCCCCCAGCGTGCTCCCGCCCCTCACGGCGGCTACGAACCCTTTCAGGCCGATCTCCAACCCCATGTCGTACGCGGGGCGCGTCAGCGGGCCGACGACGACCCCGGCAACCGCCCCGAGCACGGCGGCCAGCCCGAAGGCCACCGTGGCCATGACATCCACGCGCACGCCGACGAGCCGCGCCGCCAGCCGGTCGGCGGCGCAGGCCCGCATGGCTTTCCCCAGCATGGTCCGCTCGAAGAAGAGAGCCAGGAGGAACAGCGTCACCCCGGTCGTCGCCCAGATCCACAGGCTCTGCACCTTGAAGAGCACATCACCGACGACAACGGTGCGGTCCGCCATCTGCAGCGTACTGAAGGCGGGCAGGACGTAGGACCGCGGTCCCCAGAGGAGCAGGGCCACTCCCTGCAAGGCCACGTAGACCCCCACCGTGATCATGATCCTCGTGAGCAGGGACGCCCCCCGCGCCGGGTGTACGGCCAGCCGGTAGACCGCCACCCCGACGACGGCGGTGAATCCTGCCGCCAGCGCGGCCGCCAGGAGCAGCCGTGCAGCGGGTGGCAGGGGCCAGCCCTGCCCGTAGAGGGTGATGGTGACCATCGGCCCCAGCATGACAAACGCCCCCTGGGCAAAGTTGATGATACCGGTGACCCGGTGCACCACCACGAACCCCAGTGCCACCAGCGTGTAGATGGCGCCAGCCTGCAGCCCGTCCACCAGGAACTGCAGGTAGTCCGCCAGACCGAACCCGTGGCGACGGCCCCAGAGGACCAGCCCGATCACCAGCAGGACGACGACGCCGCCCAGCCATTGCCCCGCCAGCAGGCTGCGGCGGGGGGAGGAAATCCGTCCGACCCCGATGGCCTGTTCCGTCGCCGTGAGGACAGCCTCCTTACGCGGCGGGTGGGGGCGCCGTTCCCCACCCGCCGCACGCGCCGTGCGCCTCTTGCGATCCGCCTCGCAGGCTACTTCCACTGGTCACGCGGCAGGATGAGGAACTTCCCTCCCCGCACCGTGACGAACGCAAACTCCTCAGCCTTCCACCCCAGGTGGTCCTCGGGGCTGAGGGTGTAGAAGCCGTGGGTCCCAGCCCAGCGCTTGACCTTGGTCTCCAGCGCCTCCCTGGCGGCCTCCCGCTGCCGCTCCAGTGAGAGGCCGTCCGGCAGGTTGCGCAGGGCGATCAACGCCCACTGCAGCGAGTCAAAGGCGTGCCCGGCGAAGGTGCTGATCTCCCTGCCGCCGGTGAAGCGCCTGAAGTCGCTGATGAACTTCAGGTTGAGCGTCTTCACCGGATCGCCGGCAGGCAACTGGTCGGCCACGAGGATCTTGCCGCAGGGCATCACCGTGCGCTCGGCGGCCGCGCCCGCCGTCTTGATCAGGTCGGGGCTGCAGGCTCCGTGGCCGTGGACGATGCGCACCTGCGCCGCCCGCTCGCGCACGGCCACGTTGATCACCGAGGCCGCCGGAGGGATGGAGCCGATGACCACGGCCTGGCAGCCGCTGGCGCGCACCCGTGCCACCTGCGGGAACTCGGTGGCGGTGCGGTCGAAGGCATCACCGTAGACGATGGTGATGCCGGCTGCGGGGAAGACGGCCCCAGCGCTGGCGAAGGTGTCCTGCCCGTAGGCGGTGTTCTCGTACAGGTGGCAGACGTTGGTCGCCCCGATGGCCTTCAGGTACTCGGCCTGCTTCTGCGCCGAGTGGAGGTTCTCCGGCACCGGCTTGAAGATCCAGGCGCGGGCGCGCTTGGTCTGCGGGTCCTCGATGATGGCCCGGGCCGAGGCCATGGAGATCATGGGGGTCCGGCCCTCCGTGGCAATGGGCACCATGGCCAGACTGGGCCCGCTGAGCGTGCCGGCGACGAGGAGGACGACCTTCTCCTCATTGATCAGCCGGCGGGCCAGGCTCGCCGCCGTGTCGGCCCGGCTCTGATCGTCAAAGATGAGGATGTCCACGGCGTGCCGCACGCGGTCCGAGCCGACGACCCCCCGGGCTGAGGTCAGCTGGTCCTGCAGCAGGCGCGCCACGTCCCGCTCCGGCTCGCCCAGGCTGGCGCCCGGACCGGTGATGGAAGCGATGAACCCGACCTTGTAGGTATGTGAGGCTGTGCTGCTGGGGGGGAATGCCGCCAGCAGCAGAGGGACCACCGCCGCCGTCAGGAGTCGGGCAAGGAACCTGGTCCCGCGGCGGCGAAGCCGGGGCCCTGCCGCATCTGCACTACCGGACATCCGTCGACCCATCCTGCGCCACCTCCCCGTCAGGGTTGCCTTCGTTTGCCCAGCTGCGCGATCCGGGCCTGCAGCCGACTCTTGGGCAACACCACCTGCACGTGCGTCCCCTCACCGATCCGGGTGAGCCCGTTGTGCGCCTCCACCGCGCAGACGACCCGGTTCCCCTCAATCTGCTCCAGGCGCGCCGTCACCGTCACGCGCATCCCCACCACGGTGGGCGCCAGGTGGGTGACGCTCACCGCATAGCCCACCGCCTCCTCCTCCGGCTCCAGGTAAGGGAGGATGAGCCTGCGGCTGGCCTGTTCCATGTGCCGCACCATGGCCCAGGTGGAGTAGACGGGGTGAACCGGCCCCACGTCCTCAAACTCCGCCACCATCTCCGGGGTGACCACCACGTCCACCTGCGCCACCGCTCCCGGCTTCAGTCCCGCGCGCATCCGGCCGTCCGTGCCATCCGCCTAGGCGTAGACCCGGCGGCGGTCGTCGACCCGGCGCAGTTTGCCCCCCTCGCTGCGCGGCAGGGTGCCCGGAGGGACCAGCGTCACCCGGGCGGTGATCCCCAGCACACCCAGCAGCTTCTGCTGGCAGCGCATGGCCAGCTCCACCACCGGTGCCTCCTCGCCGCTGAAGGACCCGCCCAGTTGCTTGGCGAATGCCTCACGCACTTCCACCTTCACCTCAAGCTCGTCCAGCGTGCGCTCCCGGGTGACGACCAGCTGGTAGTGCGGTGAGAGCTCCGGGAGGCCCACCAGCGCCGCCTCCACCTGAGACGGATAGACGTTGATGCCGCGGATGATGAGCATGTCGTCCGTCCGCCCGATGACGCGGGACATCCGGACGAAGGTACGCCCGCAGCGGCAGGGCGTGGGATTCAGGGCGGCGATGTCCCCGCTGCGGTAGCGGATGACGGGAAGCGCCTCCTTGGTCAGCGTGGTGAAGACCAGCTCCCCGGCCTGGCCCGGGGGCAGCGGCTCTTCTGTCTGCGGGTCGATCACCTCCACCAGGAAGTGGTCCTCGAAGACGTGGGCGCCGTTCTTCTCCTCCACGCACTCGTTGCTCACCCCCGGACCGATCACCTCGCTCAGCCCGTAGATGTTCAGCGCGGCGATCCCCAGCTTGGCCTCGATCTCGTCGCGCATGGCCTCGGTCCAGGGCTCCGCCCCCAGGACGCCGTACCGCAGCGCCAGCGTGCCCGGATGAATCCCCTGCGCGGCCAGCGCTTCGGCCAGGGTGAGCGCATAGGAGGGGGTGCAGGCGATGATCCTGGGGCCAAAGTCACGCAGCAGCATCACCTGCCGCTCGGTGTTGCCGCCGGAGACGGGCAGCACCACCAGGCCCATGAGTTCCGCCCCGTAGTGCATGCCCAGGCCTCCGGTGAACAACCCGTAGCCGTAGGCGTTCTGGAAGATGTCGCCGGGCTGCGCCCCGCTGGCAGCCAGGCAGCGGGCGCAGACCGCCGCCCAGATCCGGAGGTCGTTGGCGGTGTAGCCGACGACGATGGGTTTGCCGGTCGTCCCGGAGGAGGCGTGCACGCGCACCACCTGGCCGAGCGGCACGGCGAACAGGCCAAAGGGATAGGTGTCCCGGAAGTCGCTCTTCCGGGTGAAGGGCAGGCGGCGCAGGTCGTCCAGCGTGCGGATGTGCTCGGGACGCACTCCCGCCTCCTCGAAGCGGGCGTGGTAGAAGGGCACGCGCTCGTAGACCCGGCGCACCAGCGCCTGCAGCCGCTGCAGCTGCAGCGCCGCCAGGTCGGCACGGGACATGGTCTCTACCTGCGGCTCCCAGATCATGGCACCCTCCTCAGCGCTTCAGCCTGCCTCCCGGAGGAAAATTTCCGGATTGTTTCGGGCGAGAGACCGGCCTCTCCTTCGCTCCCGGCGACCGCCTCACTGGCGGCAGGATGTCCCAGGCCCTCTCCCGCCCCGCCTGCAGCGCTCCCCTCCCGCGGCGGGGACGCCGCCAGCGCGGCGGCGCGGACGAAGGCGTACCCCTCCAGCAATCGGCGGGCGGTGCGGGAGTATGCCGCCTGCTCCACCACCCACTCCGCCCCCTGACGCAGGCGGGCCCGCGCCAGCATCGCTCCGCTGGGGTGCCCGATGACGACCGCCCCGTCCGCCGCGACAGTGCGGGCGACGGCGGCCGGGATCGTGCCTTCCATCATCACCGCCACGGCGGTGCAGGCGGCGGCGGTGCCGGGATATGCCTTGTGCAGCACCGGGGGGCGGCCCCCGGCCATGCGGGCCAGCAGGTGGATGCGGTCGGCAGCGACCGTCTCCCCGGCGATGGTGCGGAAGGAGGCCGGCGGCGCCACAGCCACCGGCAGGGGGACCAGCCCGTCGGGGGAGAGGCCCACAAGGCGGGCGGCCGCCTCCTTCACGGCCACCAGGGCCTGCAGGTGCGCCGGGGTGAACTCGGCCGGGCCTTCCCTGCCCGTCATGCCCACGTCTGCGGCGGCCACAAAGACACAGAGGTTGGCTACGTCGAGGATGGTGGCTTCCACGGACCGCCCCAGGGCGGGGACGGGCAGGAGGTCACGGATCCGGCCCGTCGGCAGCAGCGACCCGGTGGCGGCGCCGACAGTGCCGGTGAAGTCCAGGATGATCTCGGCCCCGCTCCCCGGGACACCTTCGACCACGCACTCCCCCTCGACCGCCGGAGAGCCGTCGTGGACGGGGACGTACGCCACGAAGACCTTGCCGGTGTTGGTGTTGTGCACGCGCACGGGCGTGACCGGCTCCCGCACGTGCACCAGCCCTTCCTCCACGGCGTAGATCCCCACGGCCGCCGAGATGTTGCCGCAGTTGATGTCGTAATCCACCACCGGTTCCCGGATGCTCACCTGGCCGAAGGTGTAATCCAGGTCAGCGTCAGGACGTGTGGGCGGGCCGATGATGGCCAGCTTGCTGGTGAGAATGTCGGCGCCCCCCAGCCCGTCGATCTGCCGCGGGTCGGGGCTGCCGAACAGCGCCAGGATCACCGCATCGCGGCGGGCCGGATCAGGGGGCAGGTCGCGCGCGCGGAGGAAGACGGCCTTGCTCGTGCCGCCCCGCATCAGCACGCACCGGATCGGTACCTGGGATCTCGCCACGTCAGGCCGACTCCTTCGCCGCCGTCACGGACAGGTCCGGTGCAAGAGGACTCACGCCGCGAGGATGTTCACCGTGCACGCCGCACCCTCCACGCCCGCAGCCTTGCCGCCCCGGCAGTGGGCCAGACCCACGCGCGCGCCGGCGACCTGCCGCGCGCCGGCCTCGCCGCGCAACTGCCGCACCAGCTCCACCACCTGAGCCACGCCCGTGGCCCCCAGGGGGTGTCCCTTTCCCAGGAGCCCGCCGCTGGGGTTGACAGGCAGAACTCCGCCGATGTCCGCTTCGCCCCGTTCCAGGCGGGCCGGGTACTCCCCCACCGGGAACAGCCCCAGCCCTTCCACCCGCAGCACCTCCGCGATGCTGAAGCAGTCGTGCACCTCCGCCAGGTCGATCTCCTCCGGGCCGAGGCCGGCCTGCTCGTAGGCGGCCTCGGCGGTGCGCCGTGTCAGCGGCTCGAAGGCCATGGAGGGCAGTCCGCTCTCCACCTCTCCGCTGCGCAACGCGGCGGCAGCCAAGCGGATGGGGCGATGCGACCGGGTCAGTTGCCGCAACCGCCGGACGGAGCAGAGGACGACGGCGGCGGCGCCGTCGCTGACCGGCGAGCAGTCGTACAGGCAGAGCGGCTCGGCAATCGGCCGGGAGGCGAGCACCTCCTCCACGCTCACCGGGGTCTGGAACTGAGAGAGCGGGTTGAGGCTGGCGTTGCGCTTGTTCTTCACCGAGACCAGGGCCAGCTGGCGGCGGGTGGTGCCGAACTCCTCCATGTGCCGCCGCGCCCGCATGGCGTAGATGGCCGGCATGGTCAGGCCCACCGCGGCCTCCAGGTCGTCCTCGGCCGGGGTGAGCGCCCCGCGGAACCTCCCGGTGAGGTGCTCCATCCCCCAGGCCAGGACCACGTCGTGCTCCCCGGCGCGGATGGCCAGGGCGGCTTCCCGAACGGCGACGGCGCCGCTGCTGCAGGCGTCCTCCACATTCGTCAGGGGGATGCCCGCCAGGCCGGTCTGCGCCAGCACCCGCTGCCCCGCCACCATCCCCTGGAAGACGTGACCGCAGTAGGCGGCCTCGATCCGCCGCGGGTCGACCTCCGCGTCGCGGATGGCCTCCCGCACCGCCTCGCTGCCCAGATCGACCACCGTGCGGTCGGGGTGCTTGCCGAACTTCGTCATCCCGATGCCAACCACGTAGACGTCGCTCATGCGCCACCTCCGTCGGGGTACAGCCGGTAGCCGAGGATGGTGCGGCCCGCCGCATCGGTCCGCAGCGGCTCCACCCGCAGGCGCAGGCGCATGCCGACCCGCACCTGATCCGCCGCTACCCCCACCAGCGGCGCCAGCAACCGCACGCCTTCGGGGAGGTCCACGTAGGCCAGGATGTAGGGGGTGGGGAACTCCGGGGTGGACTGGTGGACGACAGTGTAGGTGTACAGCGTCCCGCTGGTGCTCAGCGGGACGACCTCCGTCTCCGCAGAGAGGCAGCGCGCACACACCTCGCGCCGGGGGAAGAAGCACGTGCCACACTGCCGGCAGCGAGCGCCCACCAGCCGCGGCTCCCCCTGCAGGTCACCTTCGAAGATCCCCGGAGAGATGGGAACTACATGGCTTCGCTCAGTCGCTGCAATTTCGGCCACCTACATCACCTCCGACAACCGCCACCTAGCCGCCCAACGCTCGGCGGCCCGGAGGCCGAGGTCGATGAGCCAGATCACCGCCAGCAGGACCACAGTGCCTGCCATGACCTCACGCGCTCGAAACATCGACTGGGCGAACGCGATGACCATACCCATGCCGCGGACAGCACCGACGTATTCCCCCACGATGGCCCCCGCCAGCGCGAAGCCCATCGTGACCCTGATGGTGCTGAACAGCCACAGGGCAACCGCCGGAACGTAGACGTGACGGATGAGGGCGAGGCGGCGTGCGCCGAGGACGCGGGCGTTCCGGACGATCTCGACGTCCACCTGGCGGATGGCGGCGTGCGTGGTGAGGAGGGCCGGGAAGACGACCAGCGACGCGACGAGGATCACTCGGGAGAGCGGTCCGAAGCCCAGCCACAACACGATCAGGGGATACAGGATGATTCGCGGCATGGCGTTGGCCGCCGTGAGAAATGGAAGTACGACTCGCTCGAACCAGCGCAGGAAGCCCAAGGCGAAGCCGGCGATGACGCCGAGTACCACGCCCACGACGAGCCCAGCTAGCGTGACCCCCAGCGTGGCCAGCATGTGCTCCAGGATGTAGCCCGAGACCACCCACCGAGCGACAGTGGCGATAATCGGCAGGGGCGCGCTCGTGTAAAAGGGGTCAAGGGCGCCGGCACGGACTGCGGCTTCCCAAGCCACCAGCAGCGAGAGCAGCGCCACCAGGCGGGTGACCCGACAACGCCCGTGCACGGATACGGCAGCGCTAGCGCCGGTCATGGCTGGCCGCCACTTCCTCCCTCAGGTCCTGCCAGATCCGGCGGTAGATGTCGACGAAGGCCCCGCTCATCCGGATCTCGGTCACGTCCCGCGGGCGATCCAGAGGTACGGGATAGTCGCCTCGTACGCGGGCCGGTGCCGCGGTGAGTACGATGATGCGATCCGCTAGGGCGATGGCTTCATCGAGATCGTGGGTGACGAAGAGAACGGTGCTACCAGCCTCTGCCCACAGGGCCAGCAGCTCATTCTCCATCAGGTTGCGCGTCTGCACATCCAGCGCGGCGAAGGGCTCGTCCATCAAGATGATGGAGGGCCTATACACCATCGTCATGGCCAGCGAGATGCGCTTGCGCATCCCACCGGAGAGCTGGGAGGGGTAGTGGTGCTCAAATCCGCCAAGCCCGACCTTGTGCACCCAATCAAGGGCCTCCTTCTGGGCCTGCGCCGCCGGGACGCCCCGCAGCAGCAGTGGCAACATGACGTTCTGGAGCGCCGTCTTCCAAGGCAGAAGTGCATCTCGCTGGAACACGTAGCCGATTCGGCCCGGCCGGATGCCCCCGCCCGGCTCGCCGCAGATCCGCAGTTGGCCGCCCGAGGCTGGAAGCAGCCCAGCGATGATGTTCAGGAGGGTCGACTTTCCGCACCCTGACGGGCCCACCAGGCAAAGAAACTCCCCGGATCGGACGACGAACGTAATGCTCTCGATGGCGGAGACCGTCCCCTCAGACGCTTCGAAACGTTTGGACAGGCCTGCTACCTCGATCGCCGGTAGATCCACCGTCGAACGCGGCCCCATGGTTACGAGGGGAGATGTCATGCCTGCTGCACCCGCCGCCACGCCGACCAGCGCCTCTCCATGTGGGCCAGAACCGCGTCGACGAGGGCAGCCAACGCCAACGTGGCGGCGAGGCCTGCCATCACCTTGGGGGTCTGGAAGAGATTCTGGGCGCTCATGATGATGTTGCCGATGCCGCGCATCGAGCCCATGTACTCCCCCAGAATGGCCCCAATGAACGCCAGCCCCACGCTGGTCAAGATCCAGGTCAGGGTCGCTGGCAGGTAGAGGTGGCGGAGCATGGCTGCGGGCGACGCCCCCAGGACGCGCACTTGCGCCAGCAGGAGCTGATCGACCTCACGCACGGCCCCCACAGTGTTGAAGTAGCCTACGAACGTGACAATGGTCACGACCAAGCCCACCTTTGAGGCCATCCCGAGCCCCAGCCAGAGCATGAGCAGAGGGTAGAAGACGACCCGGGGAATGGCGTTCAACGCGCTCATGGCCGGTTCGACC
>JBBIIQ010000072.1:0-8931 GCA_037446405.1 Armatimonadota bacterium
TACGTTGCGCACGCTGGAGGGCGCGCGCCTCCTGCGACGCCGGGCGCGGCCTCCGCGGGGCGCGGTCGAGATGCTGGCCCGGCGCCTGGGCCTGGAGGGGCGGGTCTTCGAGGTCGAGGACGAGGCGGTCTACGCGCTGACCGCCGGGTTCGGGCGGCCCCAGATCTTCCTCTCCTCCCGCCTGCTCGCGCTCCTCGATCCCGACGAGACCGCCGCCGTGCTCCACCACGAGGCGCACCACGCCCAGCAGCGCGATCCCCTCCGGCTGCTCGTGGCCCGCACCGCCCGGCGGGCCTTCTTCTTCATCCCTCTTGTGCACGACCTGTGGCTGCGGTTCGCCGTTGCGGCGGAGCTGGCCGCCGATGAGAGGGCGGCGGTGGCCGTAGGTCCACACGCGCTCGGTGGCGCGCTGTTGAAGATGGCCGAGATCGGCCGCAAGACAGAGGCGGCCGCGAGCCTGTTCACGGTGCTCGACCAGCGCATTCAGTCCCTCCTCGCCCGCGATGCACGGCCCGTCCTGCCCGGCGTCTCGCGGGGCCGGATTGCGCTCTCGTTCCTCATCGTGATGCTGCTCGTGGGGGCACTGCCCTTCCACCAGCCACCGTCCTTCCTGGACGTCCTCACGCATGCGGGGCTTGCCTGTCCGCTGTAGCGGGCTCACCGTCTTCTTTGACATCCTGCGGAATCTCCACTATATTCCGTAGTGCAAACGCGAACCGGTGGAACCGCAACACGGTGATGCGCCGATGCACAGGCGACTGCCCTCGACGTTCCGGCTGCGCGGCCGAGGCCTGACCCGCCTCCTGGGTGCTCTGGAGGCCGAGGTCATGGACGAGGTCTGGCGCCAGGGAGAGACCACCATCCGCCGGGTGTGGGAAGTCCTCCGGGCGCGGCGCCCCCTGGCGTTCAACACCGTGATGACGGTGATGAACCGTCTGGCAAGCAAGGGCCTGTTGGTGCGCCGCGGACCCCCGCGGCGGTACCGGTTTCGCGCGCGGCACAGCCGGGAGGCCTTCCTCTCCCGCATCTCCCGCCAGCTGGCGGAGGGGTACGTCCGGGACTTCGGCACCTACGCCGTGGCCCACTTCGTGGACGCCCTCCGCGACCTCGACCCCGCAAGACTGGAGGAGCTGCGCAAAGCAGTCGCGGCGGCCCGCCGCCGCGCGGACACCGAACCACACACCGGCTGACCTGTGCACCGGATCCCGCCGTGGATGCTGCTGCCCGCGGCCGCGCTGATCGCGGCAGCGATCGTCGCGCGGGGGTTCCGTCCTCCCGCCCCCGTGGCATCCGCGCCTCCCCCTGAACCCGGGGTGGGACGGGCTGCCCCGGACTTCGTCCTGTCGAGCCTGACCGGCGGGGAAGCCATCGGCCTGCGCCAATTCCGCGGCCGCCCGGTCGTCCTGAACTTCTGGGCCTCCTGGTGTGTGCCGTGCCGGCGCGAGGCGCCCAACCTCCACCGGGCCTGGCAGAGCTATCGGGGACGTGGGGTGGTCTTCCTGGGCGTGGACGTGCAGGACACCGAGGCGGATGCCCGCGCCTTCATCGCCGAGTTCAAGGTGCCGTATCCGAGTGTCCGCGACCCCAGCCAGCACGTGATGACGGCGTACAACGTGTGGGGCCTGCCGACCACCGTCTTCATCGACGGGACCGGGCGGATCCGCCGCCAGTACACGGGCGCGTTCCTGGAGGAGCAGGGGTGGCGCCGCCTGAGCACGTTCATCGAGGAGCTGCTGGCCGGTGCTGGACGCTAACGTGAACTGGCTCCTCCCGCTGGTGGCGGGGGCCGTCTCCTTCCTCTCCCCCTGCGTGCTGGCCCTGGTGCCCGGCTACCTCTCTGTCATCTCGGGCGTCGCGCTGCAGGACCTGCGGCGCGGGGTACCCAACCGGGGCGGACGGGTCCTGGGACGCGCCCTCCTCTTCTTCACGGGCTTTGCGGTCGTCTTCGTCCTGCTCGGCGCCTCGGCTTCGGCCGTGGGCGCCGCGCTCAACGCGCACCGTCCGCTCCTGAACAAGCTCTTCGGCCTGGTCATCATCGCCATGGGGCTCCACCTCCTGGGCCTGTTGCGCATCGACGCGCTCTACCGCGAGCGGCGGATCGCCCTGAAGGGGGACCGCACGGGACCCTATGCGCCGATCCTGGCCGGCATGGCCTTCGCCTTCGCCTGGACGCCGTGCGTGGGGCCGATCCTGGCCTCGATCCTGCTGTACGCGGGGGCGGTGGCCACCGTGAAGACCGGGGCGGCCCTGCTGGCGGTCTACGCGGTGGGGCTCGGCGTTCCGTTCCTCCTGACGGGGGTCGCCTTCACCCGCGCGCTGGAGCTGCTCCGCGCGCTCCGTGGGGTCGGCGCCGCCCTCGAGCGCATCAGCGGTGCCGTGCTGGTCGGCATCGGCGCGCTGCTGGTGACCAACCGGATTTTTGTCTTCAGCATCGCCGCCCAGCGGCTCTTCAGCCGGTTGGGTCTGGACCTCTGGCGCTTCTTCTAGCGGTGATGCACCCGCCTGGATCCCGGCAGCGGCGCCTCCTCCGGCTCGTGCCCGTCCTCCTGCTCCCGGCGGCGTTCGTCGCCGTCCTGTGGTATGCGCTGGGCATCGAGCCCGCTGCGCCTTCGCCCCTCGAGGGGCGCGTGGCGCCGCCGTTCACGCTGCGGCTCTTCGACGGTGGCGCAGTGAGCCTGGAGGCCCTCCGGGGCCAGGTCGTCCTGGTCAACTTCTGGGCGTCGTGGTGCGTCCCGTGCCGCCAGGAGGCCCCCTACCTGGAAGCGGCGTGGCGAGCATACCGGGCGCGGGGCTTCGTCCTGGTGGGGGTCAACGTCTGGGACGCCGAGACCGACGCGCGCGCGTACATCCGCGAGTTCGGGCACACGTTCCCGAACGGCATGGACCGCAGCGGCGCCATCGCCATCGCCTACGGGGTGCGCGGCGTGCCCGAGAGCTTCTTCATCGACCGCGCGGGCCGGATCGCCCGGCGTCACGTGGGACCGCTGACGCCCGAACGCATCCGCGCGCTGGTCGAGCCGCTGCTGGCCGGCGGGCGCGCCGTGGAGCCCTGAGACCCGCCGATGCCGGAGGTCGGCGCCCTCGCCCTGTGGCTCGCGTTGCTCACCGCCCTGTACGGGGCGGCCATGGGCGCTGTAGCAGCCGTCGGTCGCCGGGAGGACGTGCTCGCCAGCGCCCGCGCGGCCGTGTGGGTGGTCGCAGCGCTCGTCACGCTCAACCTGGGCGGTTTTGTCGTCTGTGTGGGCCTGCTGGCGTACGCGCTCTACAGCCACGACTTCCGGCTGGCCTTCGTGGCGGACAACAACAGCCGCGAGACTCCGACCTTCTACACGCTCGTCGGGCTGTGGGGCGGGCAGGCCGGATCCCTGCTCTTCTGGACGTGGCTGCTTAGCCTCTACACGGTCTCCGCAGTGGGCCACCGCCGCCCTGCGCTGGAGGAGCTGCAGCCCGCGGCGCTGAGCGTGCTCTTGGCCATCGCCGCGTTCTTCCTGCTGCTCCTCACGATCGCGGAGAATCCCTTCGCCCTTCTCCCCGAGCCCGTGGCCGACGGGCGCGGCCTGAACCCGCTGCTCGAGGACCCGGGCATGCTCATCCACCCGCCCTTGCTGTACATGGGCTTCGTAGGCTTCGCCGTGCCTTTCGCCTTCGCCATGGCGGCGCTGGTGCATCGGAGGGTGGACGCCGCCTGGCTGTCGTACACGCGTGGCTGGACCCTCCTGGCGTGGTACACCCTGGGCGCGGGGCTGGTCCTGGGCGGGTGGTGGGCGTACCGCGTGCTCGGGTGGGGCGGGTACTGGGGGTGGGACCCGGTGGAGAACTCTGCCCTCGTCCCGTGGCTGGTCGCCACCGCCCTCATCCACTCCGTCATCGTGCAGGAACAGCGCGACATGCTGAAGGGGTGGAACGTCACGCTCGTTGTGCTGGCGTTTGCCCTGAGCGTCCTGGGGGCGTTCCTCACCCGCACCGGCCTGCTGGTCTCCGTGCACACCTTCGCCCAGTCCGGCATCGCGCCCTACTTCCTCGGGTTCCTGGCCGCCGTCCTGGTCGGCCCCACCGCCCTGCTGGTGTGGCGCCTGGAGGATCTTCGCGCCCGCCACGAGCTGGAGGCCGTCCTCTCCCGCGAGGGGACCTTCCTGCTGAACACCCTCGTCTTCCTCGCCGCCGCCGTGGTCGTGCTGATGGGGACGCTCTTCCCCATCGTCACCGAGGTGGTCCAGGGGATCCGGATCCTCATCGGTCCGCCGTATTTCCGCCAGGTCTTCGCGCCGATCGCCCTGGGGCTGCTGGCCCTGATGGGCATCGGTCCGCTCCTCCCCTGGCGCCGGACCTCGCGGCGCGTGCTCGTCCGCCAGCTCCGCTGGCCCCTCGTGGCGGGGGCGGGCGTCGCCGTCTCCGCCACGATCCTCGGTGCCAGTGCCGGCGTGGCGGCCGCGGCGGTGGTTATCGGCTTCACCGCGGCAGCGATCGTGCAGGAGTTCCACCGGGGGGCGCGCAGCCGCGTCCAGCGCTGGGGCGAACCGTACCCACGGGCGCTCCTGGCGCTGCTCGGGCGCCAGCGCCGGCGGTACGGGGGATACCTGGTCCACGCCGCCGTGCTCGTGATCGCCGTGGGCGTGGTCGGCTCCCAGGCCTTCGTCACCGAGCGGGAGGGAGTGCTGGCGACCGGTGAGCGGCTGGAGGTGGGGCGGTACACGCTGATCTACCGCGGCACCGAGCAGGAACCGGCGCCCAACGCCACGGTGACGATCGCCGCGGTGGATGTCCTCAACGAGGGGCACCCTGCGGGCCGGCTGACCCCCCGGCGCCGGTATTACCCGCGGTACAACCAGCCGGTCTACCCGCCGGCGATCCGCTCGACCTGGCGGGAGGACCTCTACGTCGTCTTCCTCGGCTTGGTCGACGACGGGCGCGCCTCGTTCCGCGTGTGGGTGAACCCGCTGGTCCGCTTGATCTGGCTCGGCGGCGCACTCTTCACACTGGGCACGCTGGTCGCTGCGTGGCCCGACCGGCGGCGGCGCATCCGCACCGCGGTGGAAGCCCGCCGCCAGGCCGTCCTCCAACGGATCCGGGAGCTGGACCTCGACTTCGGCGCGGGCAAGCTGAGCGAGGAGGACTACCGCCGGTTGCGCGACGAGGCGGTCGCCGAGGCTGCGGCCTTCCTGGGCACGGAGGCCGAGCGGTGATCGTCCTGGTGGTGACCCTGCTCCTCACGCTGGGTGCCGCCGCGACGGGGCCCGACCTCGACGCGCAGGTCCGGGCGATCGCCGACCGGTTGATGTGCCCCGTCTGCCAGGGCCGCACGGTGGCGGAATCCACATCAGCGCTCGCCGCGCAGATGCGGGCGCTGATCCGGGAGAAGCTGAGGCGGGGAGAGACCGCGGAGGAGATCGTCGCGTACTTCCGGGACCGCTACGGCGACACGATCCTTGCGGCGCCCCCGCGTGAGGGGCTGGCGGCGGTGGCCTGGGCCCTGCCCGTGCTGGCGGTCGCCATCGGAACGGTCATCGTCGGCTGGCTCCTGCGGGCCTGGACCCGCCCGCCGGGTCCCGGAAGCACTCTGCCTCGCATCGGGATGCTCCCCGAGGAGGCGCTGCGGCGCGTGGAGGAGGAGGTGGCCCGCCTGGAGAGCGGCGACGTGGACAGATCGGGCAGAGACGGCGGGTAAGTGATGGGGAAGCGCTCGCGCAGGTACCGGCTGAAGCGTCGCTTGGCAGCCCTGGGGTGGACGCTGGCCGTCCTGGGCCTGCTGGCGTACATCGCCAATGAGTTCAGCGTCGACGTCCCCGCCGTGCACTACGGCCTGTTGGGGCTTATGCTGACCGGCGCCTGGCTCGGGTTCCGGAACCTGGGGTGAGGAGGTCAGGGGAGTGCTTTCTCCCTCCTTGACTCCCTCCTCCCCTGTGTGCGGTACATTATAGGGCGTAGTGTTCAACGCGCCTCAAATCCCTCCTGCGCCGCGCGCCCCGGCCCCGCGCGGGCGCGTCAGGCCGGGTCTGTGGACCCTCTACGTGATCGGGCTCGGCCTGGTCGCCTTCGGTGCTGTGGCGCTGTTCCGCGCCGCGGGCCAGGCCCCCGTCCGGCGGCTCCAGGCGGATCTCCCGGGCGCGGGGGTGGTCACGGCGACCCTCAGCCTGGAACCCGATCCGCCTCGGATTGGCCAGATCCAGATGAGGCTGCGGCTCGTGGACCCGGTCGGCGCTCCCGTGAGGGCAGACCTGGTCACGGCCACGCCGCGGCCCCGGAAATTGCCAGGCGCGATCCTCACGGAGAGCGCCCCGGGGATCTACGAAGGCACCCTCAGTTTTCCATCCGTGGGTGATTGGGAGCTGGAGGTCGAGGTGCAGCGGGGATCGGGGCTGGCCGTGTTCCGCTTCGCCGTGAAGGCGGTGCCGTACATCTGAGCGGCCCTAACCACCACAGGCCCGCGCCAACCTCTATCGCCATCGGCGCCCTCCTGAACCAGTCAGGCTCCTGGTTCGCGCCGTGGTTCACCGAGGATGTCCTCGCTTCAGGGGTAGCGTGACGCGGTCTCCCGTTGGCTCGTAGATGGAAACGTCGTGCGGCGCGTTACCCACCCGCACCCGTTGGACCACGCGCCGCGTCGTCCGGTCCACGACGACCACGTACGCCGGGGCGGCTGTCAGATATGCACGGCGCCCGCCCACAGCGACGTGGTGGGACGCTCCGCCTAGATCAACCGTGGCCATGGTACGGCCTGTCGACGCGTCGAGGACGTAGGCGCGCGGCACACCGGTGTCCGTCACCCACACCTCGCCGCCTTCGGGATCAAACGCCAGGTGCTGGGGGCGCCGCCCGGCGGGGACCGTGCGGATTACTCGCCGGGATCTCGCGTCAACGACCACCATCTCGCCCGCTGGCCACAGTGTGACCCACACCTCGCCGCCCTCGGGGCGGACCGCCAGGTCGTGCCCCGGCATGGGCAGCCGGATCCGCCCGGTGAGCTCCATCCGCCGTGCGTCGACCACGTACACCTCGCCGACAGCCGTGTTGGTGATCCACAGCTCGCCACCCACCACCGCCAGGTTGTGCGCCGCCCGCCTGAGCTGCAGCCGCGTCCCCATCACGCCCGTGGCGGGATCAAGCTCCACCAGGGCGCCCTCCTCGCTGAGCACGTACACCCGCCGGCCGTCTTCAGACGACGCCACATCGTGCGGACGAGCGCCGACGCCGACCCGGTGCGCCCGGCCGGGAGCCGACACGCTGACTAACGCCACGTCCGTCGCCCCCTGGTTGGCCACGACCACGGTTCCCTGGGGGGTGACGGTGAGGTTGTGCGCCCGCGTGCCCGCCCGGGCCACAGCGATAGGCCTGACCGGGTCGCCGGCGAGCACGACGATCTGCCCGGACGCTTCCGCGGTGGCGATGACCAGCGGCCGGCCTTCCTGGGACCCCGCTGGGGCGGATCTCCCCGGCGCCGGCAGGAGGAGGAACAGGACTGGCAGGAGGAGAAAGAGCGATCGTCGCGTCACGGTGGTCCATCCCCTATGGAGCTCTCCTGAATCATGCACCATTCCAGTCCTCCACGCTGTAGAAGAACCGCGCAACTCTTTCGGAGGTTCCCGGCTGGGCATCCTGCTTCTTAAGCAAACCTTAACGTTCGTCTAAGGCCCCGTTAACACGAGCCAGGGCGTCCTGCCTGTAGACTGCCCCTGGACCGCGAGGCGTCCCGGGGGGCCAGCGCGTTGACGGCTGAGCGCCCCCTGGAGGCGGGTGTGCAGGCTCCCGCGGTGCGAGGTGCGTCCCCGCCACGGGCGCCCTAGCGGATGATCCTGCAGATGGGCAATGCCGTGACTGCAGCGAGGAGACCGCCTCGGAGATCGACAAGGGGGTCGCAGCCTGGCCAGGCCTGGCCCGTGACGGCCGATACCTCAAGCGGCGTCGTGACGAAGGCGGAAGTGAACGAAGCGCTGCGGGGCCTGTACGATCACAAGGCTCCGGTCTATGACCGGATCATGACACTATTGACACTGGGCGCGGAACCGCTCCTCAGGAGGGCGCTCACCGACCCGCTGGACCTGCGCCCCGGTTACACCGTCCTGGATGTTGGCTGTGGTACTGGGGGGAACTTCGAAGCGCTGCAGCGCGCCATCGGTCCGGAGGGGCGGATCATCGGCGTGGACCTATCCGACGGGATGCTGGCTCAGGCCCGGCGGCGTGTGGCCGCGCACGGGTGGGGAAATGTCACGCTCCTCCACGGCGAAGCCGCTCTCGTGCCGTTCCCGGAGGTCGATGCCGCCCTCTCGACGTTTGCGATTGGTCTGATGCCGACGTACCCGCAGGTGATCCGCAAGATGGTGTCCGCCACGCGGCCGGGCGGGGTGATCCTCCTGGCCGACGGGCAGCGGAGCCGTCGTTGGTACGGCCGTCTTCTCAACCCGCTTGTCGAATGGGTGTCGCGGCCCTGGGTCCCGTCGGCCTCGCTGGCAGCGTACCTCGACGCCAGGCCGGTCGAGGTGCTGCGAGCGGCGCTGGGTGATATCGTCCAGGTGGAATGGCTGCTCGGCACCGTCTACGTGGCGTGGGGACGCCGCCCTTAAGGAAACCTTAACGCCCTCATCAGGTTCGCTTAACCATGGCCCTGGCACCGCCCCGCTATCCTGAGGCCAGCGATTTAGCTCTGACCGGCTGACACAAGGGTGAAGACCATGGCGTCGCATCTGACGGACGGCTCAATCACTGAGACGAGGTTTGGCATCCAGGGCATGCACTGCGCGTCCTGCGCAGTGGCGGTGGAGACATCGTTGAAGCAGACACCCGGCGTTGTGGAGGCCAGGGTGAACCCGACGCTCACCGATGAGGAGCGCGAGTACCGAACGCTGATGCGCAAGTGGTGGTTCGGCGCGGCGGTCGGCGTCTTCACGATGATCATGAGCTACCCGTGGCTCTTCCCGGTCCTCCGGGACTGGTTCC
>JBBIIQ010000073.1:0-8823 GCA_037446405.1 Armatimonadota bacterium
GAGACGGTGCACCGGGTGGCGGCCGGCCGCGGCGCGTCCTGGCGGGCGCTGCCGGCGCTGTTGCGCCACCCCCGCCTGGGACCCCTCCTGATCATCGACCTGGCCTTCTGGGCCGCGCAGGCCATCTACCAGACCACCTTCGCCCTCTTCGGCGCCCGCCGCTTCGGCTTCGGCGTGCCCCAGACCGGGGCGCTGCTGGCGGGCGTGAGCGTGCTGGGCGTGGTGGTGCAGGTGGGCCTCGTCGGCCCGGTGGTGCGGCGCCTGGGCGAGTGGCGCACGCTGGCCCTGGGGCTCGTCCTGGCCGCCGTGGGGTTGGGCACCGCCGCGGCCAGCCACACGCTGGGGATCCTGCTCCTCGGGCTACTGCCCGCCGGGACGGGCATCGCCCTGGCGATCCCCGCGCTGACCAGCCTGCTCAGCCGCACGGCGGACCCCCAGATGCAGGGGCGGGTGCAGGGGGTGGCCAGCGCGCTGGAGAGCCTGGGGCGCACCGTCGGTCCGGTCTGGGGCAACGGCGCCCTGCAGGCGGCGGGGGAGGGGCTGGCCTTTGGCTCCGGCGCGGCCGTGATGGGCGCACTCGCCGCCGCCGTCTGGATCTCCCGGCAGGCGGCGCGCCGCGAGCGGGTCGGGGCCTGGAGGTGAGCGGGTGCGTTTCCTGACGTACGCCGGCGCGCAGGGCCCCCGCCTGGGGGTGCTGGTCGACGAGCTCGTCTATGACGTCCCGGCACTGTACCGGCGCCTGGTCCGGCAGCAGGGGAAGACGCCGCAGGGGGTCATCCCCACCGACCTGGTGAGCTTCATCGAGCGCAGCTCGGTGGTGCTGGTGCGTCGGCTGCTGGCGCTGGCCCGCGCATTGCCCCCGGCCCGCCGGCGCGCGGTGGCCCGCCCGCTGCGCGCGGTCACGCTCATGGCTCCCATCCCCCGACCGCGTAAGAATATCTTTTGCGTGGGCCGCAACTACCCGGCGCACATCCGCGAAGCCGCGGTCCCCCCTCCCCAGCACCCCGTCTGGTTCACCAAGCCGCCCACCGCCGTCATCGGGCCCTTCGCGCCCATCCTCTACCCTGCGACCACCCGGGCGCTGGACTACGAGGCGGAGCTGGTGGTGGTGATAGGGCGGCGAGGGCGGAACATCCCACGGGAGCAGGCGCTGGAGTACGTCTTCGGGTACACGGTGATGAACGACGTCACCGCCCGCGACCTGCAGCGGGAGCGCGGCCAGTGGTTCAAGGGCAAGAGCCTGGACACCTTCGCTCCCCTGGGCCCCTGGGTGGTGCACCGCTCGGCGCTGCCGGAGCCGCAACGGTTGAGGGTACGGGCGCGCGTCAACGGAGAGCTGCGCCAGGAGGCCTCCACCGCCGACATGATCTTTCCGCTGGAGGCGCTGATCGCGGACCTCTCCCGGGGGATGACCCTGGAGCCCGGCGACCTGATCGCCACAGGCACGCCGGGCGGCGTGGGGATGGGGTTTCAGCCGCCGCGCTACCTGCAGGTCGGCGACGTGGTGGAGGTCGAAGTGGAGGGCATCGGGGTGCTGCGCAACCCGGTGCAGGCGGCGCGGGGGTAGGGCGGAGGAGCGCATGGCGAGGGAGAAGCCGTGAGTACCGTTCCCCTGTCCGCTCTCCTGGCCGCGCTCCCCGGGCATGCCCTCAGGGGGGATGCGCACCGGTCCATCGCGGGCATCGCCTATCACTCCAGCCGCGTGCAACCCGGGTTTCTCTTTGCCGCCATCCGCGGCTACACCCACGACGGCCACGCCTTCGTCCCGGAGGCGGTACGCCGCGGGGCGGCCGCGGTGCTGGTGCAGCGGCCGGTGCCGGTGCCGCCGCAGGTCCCGCAGATCCTCGTGGCGGACACCCGCGCCGCGCTGGCGGCGGTCTCGGCCGCCTTCTACGGGTACCCCGCGGACGCGCTGACCGTCATCGGCGTCACCGGGACCAACGGCAAAGGGGTGACCACGTTCTTCATCGATGCGATCCTCAGCCGCGCCGGCTACCGCAGCGCCATCATCGGGACCATGGGGGTGCGGGCGCCCGCGGGGGTGATTGAGACCGACCGCACCACGCCGGAGGCACCCGATCTGCAGCGGGTGCTGGCCGGCCTGCGCGACCAGGGGGTGACCCATGTGGCCATGGAGGTGGCTTCCCACGCGCTGGCGCTGCGCCGCGTGGACGGGACCCGCTTCCGGGTCGCGGTCTTCACCAACCTGACACCCGACCACCTGGACTTCCACGGCACGTGGGGGGCGTACCTGGAGGCGAAGCGGCGGCTCTTTGCCCTGGTGGACCCCCTGGGGTGGAGCGTGATTAACGCCGACGATCCCGCGGCGGAGGAGATGGCACGGGCCAGCCGGGCCCCCGTGCGCCGCTACGCCGTGCACGGCGGCGGGCGCGCCGACCCCCCTCCCGCGGACCTGTGGGCGGAGGAGGTGGCGCTCAGCCTGGAAGGATGCGCCTTTCGCGCCGCCACGCCGCAGGGCTCCTGCCCGGTACGGCTGCACATCGGCGGTGCCTTCAACGTGGCCAACGCCCTGGCCGCGCTGGCCACCGGCCTGGCGTTGGAGATCCCGCTGCAGGTGGGGGCGGCGGCGCTGGAGACGGTGCGCGGGGTCCCCGGCCGCTTCGAGCCCGTGCGGGAAGGGCAGGACTTCGCCGTGATCGTGGACTACGCCCACACGCCCGACGGTCTGGAGAACGTGCTGCGCACGGCGCGGCAGATCACGCGGGGGCGGGTGGTTGTGGTGTTCGGCTGTGGCGGCGACCGCGACCGGGCCAAGCGGCCCCTGATGGGCCGGCTCGCCGTGGAGCTGGCGGACCTCGCCGTCGTCACCTCGGACAACCCGCGCAGCGAGGAGCCCGAGGCGATCATCGACGAGATCCTCCGGGGTATCCGGGCGACGGCCCGGGAACTGCGCCGCGCCCGCGTGGTGGTCGAGCCGGACCGCCGCGCGGCGATTCACCACGCCGTCGCCGTCGCCGCGCCGGGTGACATCGTGATCATCGCGGGCAAGGGGCATGAGGCCTACCAGGAGGTGCGGGGGGTGCGCCACCCCTTCGACGACCGGGTCGTCGCCCGCGAGGCCCTGCGGGCCCGGCAGGGGAGCGCGGCACCGTGAGCCGGCGGGTCGCCCTGTCCCTGGCCGAGCTGGCGCGGGAGCTGGGGGCGCACGTACACCCTCCGCAGGACAAGCGCGCCCTCGCCGCCCGCACGGTGCGCGGCGTCTCCACCGACAGCCGCACGGTGCAGCCGGGTGACCTCTTTGTGGCCCTGCGCGGGCCGCGGACCGACGGCCACCGCTTCATCGGTGCCGCCGTGGCCCGTGGGGCCGTGGGGGTGGTGGCCGCGGTCCCCCCGGAGGAGCCGCCCCAGCCCCCGGTCCCGATCCTGCTGGTTGGCGACACGCTGCGCGCCCTGGGGGTCATCGCCGCGCGCTACCGGCGGGAGCTGGCGGCGCAGGTCGTCGGTGTCACCGGAAGCGTCGGCAAGACCACGGTGGCGGCGCTGGCGGCTGCGGTGCTGGCACAGCGCTACCGCGTGGTCTGCTCTGAGGAGACCTGGAACGCGGAGATCGGCGTCCCGCTGACCGTCCTGCGGGCCACAGCGGACACCGACGTGGTGGTCGCAGAGATGGCCATGCGCGGCTTGGGGCAAATCCGCGAGCTCGTGGAGATCGCCCGGCCGCGCATCGGCGTGGTGACCAATGTGGGGGAGACCCATCTGGGACTGCTCGGATCCGTGGAGCGCATCGCCCAGGCCAAGGGCGAGCTGGTGGAAGGCCTGCCGCCGGACGGCACCGCCATTCTGAACGCCGACGATCCCTGGACACGCTACCTCGCCGCCCTGGCCCCCTGCCGCATCCTCCGGTTCGGTCTTGCGCCGGAAGCAGAGGTCCGCGCGGAACAGGTGGTGGTGGCCGGCCGGGGGTCCCCCTTCCGCCTGGTCGTGGGGACGGAGGCCGCGGAGGCCCGCCTGCCGCTGCCCGGGCGGCACAACGTGGGCAACGCCCTGGCGGCCGCGGCGGTCGCCGCCAGCCTGGGCGTCCCGGTCGCGGCGGTGTGCGCAGGGCTGGAACGGGCCCCACAGCCCTCCAGGCGCCTGCAGGTGGAGGAGGTGGGGGACCTCCTGGTCATCAACGACACCTACAACGCCAGTCCGCGCTCGGTGCGCGCCGCGCTGGACGTCCTCGATGGCCTGGCGGGGGCACGCCGCCGCGTGGCCGTCCTGGGGGACATGCGGGAGCTGGGCGACGAATCGGCCCGGCTGCACCGGGAGATTGGCCGGGAGGTCGCCCAACGAGGGACGGCGCTGATCCTGGCCGTGGGCCCCGAGGCCAGCGTGCTGGCGGAGGGTGCGCGGGAGGCGGCGGGATCCGAGGTCCTCCACCTGCCCGATCGTGAGGCGGCGGCGGCGCTCCTGCCGGCGCTGATCCGCCCGGGGGACGTCATCCTGGTGAAAGGATCACGGGCGCTGGGCCTGGAGGCGGTGGTGGAAGCGCTGCGCGGCGTCGTGGCTTCCCGGTCTCGGCCATGAGTGGCGTGGAGCGGGCGGTGCTGGCCGCAGCCGTGGCCGCCGCAGTGGTCCTCGCGAGCGGGCGCACCGTGGTCGCCCGGCTGGCCGCCTGGAACGTCCGCCAGGCCATCCGCGAAGACGCCCCGGCGCGGCACCGCGGCAAGGCGGGGACACCCACGCTCGGCGGGCTGCTGCTGGTGGGAGCGGCTGTCCTCGGGACGGTTGCCGCCGCCCCGCCGACCCTGCCCGTGGCCCTGGTGCTGCTGATGATGCTGGGATTCGGCGGCATCGGCCTGCTGGACGACGTCCTCAAGGTGCGGCGCGGCCGGAACCTGGGCCTGCGTGCCCGGGAGCGCCTGGCCGCGCAGGCACTGCTGGCCGCCGGGGCGGTCCTGTACGTCGTCCGCGCCGTGGCGGGCGGGTCCACCGTGGCCGTCCCCTGGGCGGGCCGGGTAGACCTGGGATGGGTCTACGTGCCGTTTGGCATGGCCTTCGTCCTGGGCTTCGTGAACGCGGTGAACCTGGCCGACGGCCTGGACGGGCTGGCCGCAGGCCTGAGCGCCCTCGCGGCTGGGGCCTACGCGGCCATCGCTTTCCACCTGGGGCAGCCCGACCTGGGGGTGCTGGCGGCGGGCCTGGCCGGCGCCTGTATCGGGTTTCTCTGGTTCAACGCCCACCCGGCCGAGGTGTTCATGGGGGACGCGGGGAGCAACGCCCTGGGTGCGGGGCTGGTGGGGCTGGCCGTCCTGACGAAGACTGAGCTCACACTGGTCCTGGTCGGGGCGGTGTTTGTGGCCGAGGCGGTCTCCGTGCTGGCCCAGGTGGCCTACTTTAAGGCTACCGGTGGGCGGCGCATCTTCCGCATGAGCCCGCTGCACCACCATTTCGAGCTGGGTGGGTGGACGGAGCCTCAGACGGTGACGCGCTTCTGGCTGCTGGCCGCCCTGGCCGCGCTGGCGGGCCTGCTGGTCGTGTTCTGAGAGGCGGGGTGCGCGCCGGGACGAAGAGGGGGACGCGTGAACGCCCTAGAGCTGTTTCTCCGTGAGCACGCCCTCGTCCACTCTGCGACGGTGGCCCAGGGCGGGCACGGCTCCACGGAGGACTTCCTCCTGCGCGACCTGGACGAGGCGCAGATGCGGGCGCGGCCGCACGGGCTGAACTCGATCGCCTGGCTGCTCTGGCACATGGCACGGGGATGTCGGCGCAGGAGGTGGCCGACCTGAGCGCACAGGTCGACATCCCCGCCCTGCGCCAGTACCGGGCTGCGGTGGGGCGGCGCACGCGAGGGGTGGCACAGGCCCTGCCGCCCGGAGCCTGGACCGAGGCGGTAGACGCAGCCAGCACCGCGCGGGCGCGGGCTGAGGGGGCGCTCGGGCCGGGGGCGGGGTGGCTGGAGCGCTTCTGGACGGGAAAGTCTGCGGCCTGGATTCTCTACTGGATAGCCGTGGGCCACAACCACCACCACCTGGGGCAGGGCCAGTGGGTGCGCAGGCTGTTGCTGGGCCGGGGGCAGGTCTGAGGGCCGCGATGCTGCAGGAGGCGCTGCGGGGAAAGGCGGTCCACGTCGTCGGTCCGGCGGGCACCGAGGGGTCGGCGGTGATCGACTTCCTGCTGTCCCGCAGCGTGACCACCATCACCGCGCACGACCTCAGCGCCTCCCCCGAGCACTTCGCGGAGACCTTCCACCGGACGCACCAGTGGCTTCCTCCCGAAGAGCGGCAGGCGGCGCTGGCCCGCCTCCTGGGCTCCCCGGTGCGGATCCGCTACCGCGACGACTACCTGGCGGGCATCGAGGACGCGGACCTGGTGGTGGTGCCGCAGTCCTGGTTCCGCCACCCGGAGAACGCCCCGCTGCGCGCGCTGCAGGCGCGGGGCGTGCCCTTCACCTCCATGACCCGCCTCTTCTTCCAGACGTGCCCCTGTCCCATCATCGGTGTCACCGGGACCAACGGCAAGTTCACCGTGGCCACCCTGATCTCCGAGATGCTGCGCGCGGCCGGGCACGCGGTCTTCTGCTCCGGCAACGACCGCAGCCACGTGCCGATGCTCTACTTCCTCGACCGCATCACCCCCCGGGCCTGGCTGGTGCTGGAGATCAGCAACCGGCAACTGGTGGACCTGGACCGCAGCCCGCACATCGGGGTCGTCACCAACGTGGCGCCGCACCACCTGGATGACCACGGGACGATGGAGGCGTACACGCAGGTGAAGGCGACGCTGATCCGCTACCAGGGGCCCGGCGACCACGCCGTGCTCAACCGCGACAACCCTCCGACGGCGGGCATGGCCAGTGGGGCCCGCGGGCAGGTGTGGTGGTTCAGCGCCGAGGGGGCGGTGACCCGGGGCGCATACCTCGACGGAGAGGTGCTGCGGCTGGCCTGCACGGGTGCGCCGGCGGTGCTGGCGGCCGCGGAGCTGCACCTCCCCGGGCGGGCGATGGTGGAGAACGCCCTGGCCGCCTGCGCCGCCGCGGCCATCGTCGGCGTGCCGCCGGGGGTCATGGCCGGGGTCCTGCGGGAGTTCCGCGGCCTGCCGTACCGGTTCCGGCTGGTGGGGGAGTACGGCGGGATCGCCTTCTACGAGGACTCCCTGGCCACCAACCCCACGGCCGCCGCCGCGGCCATCCGCAGCCTGGACCGGCCCTTCTGCCTCATCGCCGGGGGCTTCCGCCGCGGCGCGGCTCCCGAGGACTTCCGGCCTATGACCGACGCCCTCGCCGCCTCAGGGCGTTGCCGCGCGGTCCTGCTCATCGGCTCCACGGCCCAGGCCCTGGCCCAGGCGGTGGGGGCGCTCCCACCGCCGCGGCCGGTCGTCGTAATCGCCGGGACCCTGGAGGCGGCAATGGCAGAAGCGGCGCGCCTGGCCCGGCCCGGGGAGGCGATCCTGCTCTCTCCCGGCTGCGAGTCCTTCGACCAGTTCGCCGACTACCGCCAGCGGGGGGACCGCTTCCGCGCCCTGGCGGAGGAGTTCGCGGCGGCCGGGGCCAAGTAAGAACCAACTGAATACCGCCGGCCTCTCATGGATGCCGTACCGCGCCGCTCCCCAGACGTCTACCTCTTCTCCGCCACCGTGGCCTTGATCGGCATTGGCATCGTCATGATCTACAGCTCAAGCGCCATCGTCGCCCTGGACTGGTACGGGGACTCCGCCTTCTTCCTCAAGCGGCAGCTGCTGTGGAGCGCCCTGGGGCTGGCCGTCATGTACGTGGCGCAGACCATCCATTACCCGCGCCTGCGGCAACTGACCCCCGGGCTGCTGCTCCTGGGCATGCTGGCGCTGGTGGCGGTGCTGGTTCCGGGGGTGGGGCGGGAGGCCGGCGGGGCGCGGCGCTGGCTGGTGCTCGGGCCGGCGACCTTCCAGCCGGCGGAAGCGGCCAAGCTCATCCTCATCCTCTACCTGGCCAACTACCTGGACAACCGGGGTGCTGCCGTCCGACAGTTTCACGTCCTCCGTCCCCCCGTGCTGGTTGGGGCCGCGCTGTTCCTCCTGGTCGCCGCCCAGCCCGACATGGGAACGGCCCTGCTCCTGGTGGGGATCGCCGGTGCGATGCTCTGCGTGGGAGGCGCTAGCCTCTGGCACCTGGGAGGCATGCTGCTGGCCGGGCTCCCCGTCCTGGCCGCCGTGACCGTGCTGGAGCCGTACCGCGTGCGCCGGCTCATGGCCTTCCTCGATCCCTGGCGTGACCCGCGGGGGAGCGGCTTTCACATCATCCAGTCGCTCCTGGCGCTGGGGTCGGGAGGGCTCCTTGGGGTGGGGCTCGGCGGGAGCCGGCAGAAGTACTTCTACCTGCCCGAGCGGCACACCGACTTCATCTTTGCCATCCTGGGGGAGGAACTGGGGCTGGTGGGGGCGGCGGCGGTGATCGGCCTGTTCGCTTTCATCGCCTACCGGGGCCTGCGCATCGCCCAATCGGCGCCGGATCGGTATGGGGCGCTGCTCGCCGCGGGGATTACCAGCAGCATCGTGGGGCAGGCGGCAGCCAACATCGGGGTCACCGCGGGAATCCTGCCGGTCACCGGCGTCCCCCTGCCATTCATCAGCTTTGGCGGCTCCTCCCTGCTCATGACCTGTCTGGCGGTGGGGATCCTCTTGAACATCTCCCAGTACAGCGCCCGCCGCAGCCCCCAGGGGCTCCCGTGGCAGCCGGCCCGGGAGGTGGACTGAGTGGGCACTGCGGGGGCCCTGCGGCTGGTCATCGCCGGCGGGGGCACGGGAGGCCACCTCTACCCGGGGATCGCCGTGGCGGAGGTGGCGCAGGCGCGCCTGGAGGCCGAAATCCTGTTTGTCGGCGGGGCGCGGCTTGAGGCCCGCGTG
>JBBIIQ010000074.1:0-8785 GCA_037446405.1 Armatimonadota bacterium
GGTTCTACAGCGGGCTTGCTATGGTCTACCTACGGGGCGTTCCGAAACTCCTGCTCAGGCCGATCAGCCCTCCTCGTCGCCTCCTCCACGTCGCCCTCCAGGGGGCGGACGCCGATAACCAGGCCCCGGCCGGTCAGCCCCTCGGCGTCAACGGTCACCTCCAGGCCATCTTCCCGTAGCGCCTGCGCGTACTCCTCCATGGTGAACAGTCCCAGCTCGTGGCGCTCCGTAAAGTGCTCGATGCCCCGCGGCGTGCCCACCAGGTAGTGGAACTCCAGGATGGAGAGCCGCCCCACCACCTCCACCAGGTTCATCCGGGCGAGCTTCAGGTCGGGCCGGTCGACGAACAGCGCGCTCAGCCTCCCCGGTTCCACCGCCTCCGGGCTGAGCCAGGGCTCGATGACCAGCACGCCGCCGGGAAGCAGGTGGCGGGCCATGGTCCTCACGGCGCGGCCCAGGCGATCCAGGGTCTTCACCTCGCCGATGGCGCTGAACAGGCAGAGGACGACGTCGTAGCGGCGGCCCAGGTCGAAATCGACCATGTCGCCGCGGTGCAGCGGCACCCCGGGGAGCTTGGCCCGGGCCAGGGTCAGCATCTCCGGGTCCAGGTCCAGCCCCTCCACGGCGTAGTGCGCCCGCAGGTGCACCAGGTGCCCGCCGGTCCCGCAGGCCACGTCCAGCAGCGCGCGGCCCGGGGAGCGCTTGTGCTGCTGGATGAGGGCGTGCAGCCGCTGCGCCTCGCCGGCGTGGTCCTTTCCGGCGTAGACGGCATCGTAGAACCGCTGTGACCTGTAGAACATCACGCTCCCTTTCCAGATCCCTCCGCCGCCAGAGCGGCCGCCAGGCGCGCGACCCGCCCCCGCAGGTCGTCACGGATGCGGCGGTGAGCCTGCAGGTCTCCCGGCGGCGGATCGGAGAGCGGCCAGTGGAGGGAGCGCGCACCCGGCACCACCGGGCAAGCCTCCTCCGCGCACAGCCCCACCACCAGGGCCACATCCGGCCCCAGCGCCGCCTCCAGCCCCTTGGGCACCTGGCGGGAGATGTCGATCCCCACCTCTGCCATCACGGCCACGGCCTCCGGGCGCACCCGGGCTTTGGGCTCCGTCCCCGCGGAGCGGGCCCGCCACCCCGGCGGGGGCGCCGCATTAAACAGCGCCTCCGCCATCTGGGAGCGGGCGGAGTTGCCGATTCAGACGAAGAGGACGGTCCTCACAGGATGGTCTTTCTGCGGCGGGCGGCGGCTCCCTGTGGCCGGACGCCGGCAGGCAGGGGGATTTTGCCGGCCGGGGCGGAATCAGACCGCAGAACGATCAGTGGGAGGACAACCATGCGGCTGCGACTGCTTCCCCGAGAGGAGACCTTCTTCGACCTCTTCGCACAGGCGGCGGAGAACATCCTCCTCGCTGCCCAGTTGCTGCAGCAGTTGCTGGACGACTACCGGGACGTGGAGCAGCGGGCGGAGGACATCAAGAAGGTGGAGGACCGGGGGGACGAGATCGTGCACGCCATCATCGACCGGGTGAACCGCACCTTTGTCACGCCCCTGGACCGGGAGGACATCCTGGCGCTGATCAAGCAGCTGGACAACGTCCTGGACTGGATCGAGGCCACCTCGGCGCGCCTGGCCCTCTACGGGATCACCGCGATCACCCCGGAGGCGCGGGAGCTGGGACACATCGTGGTCAACATCTGCCAGGCCATCGTCGAGGCGGTGGGCAACCTGCGGAGGCTTGACCAGATCAGCGGCCCGGTGCGCGAGATCAACCGCCTGGAGAACCTCGCCGACCACGTGCAGCGGGACGCCATGGCCAAGCTCTTCGCCGACGGGGTCGATCCCATCGACATCATCAAGTGGAAGGAGATCTACGAGACCCTGGAGGAGGCCACCGACCAGGGGGAGGACGTGGCCGACGTGCTGGAGGGGATCCGCACCAAGAACATGTAGCGCCGCCGCCGAGGTGACCGCCGCGTGACCGCCCTGGGATTCGTCGTCGCCGTCATCGTCCTCGCCTGGCTGTACGACTTCTTCAACGGAATGAACGACGCGGCCAACGCCATCGCCACGTCGGTCTCCACCCGCGCCCTCACGCCCCGCCAGGCCATCATCCTGGCGCGCACGCTGAACTTCGCCGGCGCCTTCGTCACCACCGAGGTGGCCAAGACCATCGGCAAAGGCATCGTCCGCAGCGAGGCCCTGACGCAGCCGGCGGTGCTGGCGGGGCTGGTGGGGGCCACAGCCTGGGCCTGGATCTGCACCTGGAGGGGCCTGCCTATCAGCATCACGCACTCGCTGGTCGCCGGGCTGATGGGCGCCGGGTTCGCCGCGGCCGGGCTCGCGGCGCTGAACCTGGCGGGGCTGGGCAAGATCGGCTACGCGATGGTGCTCTCCCCCATCGCCGGGTTCGCCGGCGGCTTCCTCCTCATGCTGGGCGCCGCATGGGCGTTCCGCCGGGCGGCTCCGGCGCTGGTGACGCGGGTCTTCCGCTACGGGCAGATCCTCTCCGCCGCCTACATGGCCTTCGCCCACGGCGCCAACGACACACAGAACGCCATGGGCGCCATCACCGCCGCTCTGCTGGCCGGCGGCTTCATCGCCGAGTTCAGGGTCCCGTTGTGGGTGATGGTGGGCTCCGCGCTGTTCATGGCGCTGGGCACCTCCGTGGGCGGCTGGCGCGTCATCAGGACCCTGGGCATGCGCATGGTCAAGCTGCAGCCGGTGCAGGGGTTCAGCGCGGAGGTCTCCGCGGCCTCGGTGATGTTGGGCGCGACGATGCTCGGCCTGCCCATCAGCACCACCCACGCCATCACCACGGCGGTCATGGGCGTGGGGGCCACGCGGCGCCTCTCCGCGGTGCGCTGGGGCGTCGCCGGGCACATCGTCGGCGCCTGGATCTTCACCTTCCCGGGGGCGGCGGCCATCGCCGCGGCAGCCTACTACGTCATCGTCCTGGCGCTTCGCGTCTTCGGAGGATAGCCTGGCCGCCGGGGGCGGCGAGGGGCATCAGGCGGGCGCTTCCTCCACGGCATAGCGCACCAGCTCGATACTGGCAGCGCTCAGCAGCTCCAGGGAGAGCGGATCGGGGTAGTGCCCCTCGAAGACGATACGCCGGATGCCCACGTTGAGCTGGGTCTTGGCGCAGCTCAGGCAGGGGAGGTACGTACAGTACAGCGTTCCCCCGGCCACGGAGACCCCGTGGTAGGCCGCCTGAATCACGCAGTTCATCTCCGCGTGGATGCACAGGCAGGTGTCGTGGCCGGTCCCCGGCGGGGCGTCTCCCGCGCAGCGGGCGCAGCCGCCGTCGCCGCAGTTGGGGACGCCGCGAGGAGTGTCGTTGTAGCCCGTCGCCAGGACCATCCGGTCCTTGACGATGACCGCGCCCACGCGGCGGCGCCGGCAGGTGGAGCGCGTCGCCGCCAGGTGCGCCATGCGCATGAAGTACTCGTCCCACCCCGGGCGTGTCGCCATGCGCCGCCGCCTCCCTTCCCCCTCACTTCGTCCCGTAGAGGCGGTCCCCCGCGTCCCCCAGGCCCGGGACGATGTAGCCGTGGTCGTTGAGGTAGTCGTCCACGGCCGCGGTGTAGATCTCCACATCGGGATGGGCCGCCTGCACCTTCTGGATGCCCTCCGGCGCGGAGATGATGGCCATGACGCGGATGGTGCGGCAGCCCGCCTGCTTCAGGGTGTCGATGCAGGCCACCGCCGAGCCTCCCGTGGCCAGCATGGGGTCCAGGACCATGGCCTCCCGCTCGGCGATGTCCGGGGGCAGCTTGGCGTAGTAGGAGTGGGGCTCCAGCGTCTCCGGGTCACGCCAGATCCCCACGTGCCCCACGCGCGCCGTGGGGATGAGCCGGGTGATGCCCGCCTCCATGGCCAGCCCCGCGCGCAGGATGGGCACCACGGCGATCTCCTGCCCGGCGATGGACCACCCCCGGGCAGTGCCCAGGGGCGTCTCCACCGCCGTCTCCTTCACCGGGTGGGCGCGGGTGGCCTCGAAGGCCATGAGCATGGCCAGCTCCTCCACCAGCTCACGAAACTCCTTGTGCCCGGTGCGCTTGTCGCGCAGGATGGTCAGCTTGTGCAGGATCAGGGGGTGGTCAAAGACATGAACCTTGCTCACGGGGCCACCTCCGGCAGGGGTACTCCCTCAAGGTTCCATCCCTACGCGCCTCCCCCCTGCCCGCCGGAGGTCTCCGTCGCCTCCACCGCGTGGATCTTCTGCACGCGCCGCAAGTGCCGCCCGCCCTCGAAGGACGTCTCCAGCCACACGCGCACGATGTCCGCGGCCACCTCCGTGCCCGTCACCCGCGCTCCCAGGGAGAGCACGTTGGCGTCGTTGTGCTGGCGGGAGAGGCGGGCCGTGGTCACATCGTGACAGAGGGCGGCGCGTACGCCCCGCACCTTGTTGGCCACCATGGCCTCCCCGTGGCCCGACCCCCCGAAGACGATGGCCCGGTCCGCCTCGCCGCGGGCTACCGCCCGCGCCGCCGGCACCACGTAGTCGGGGTAGTCGACGGGATCGGGGCCTGATGTGCCCCAGTCCTGCACCTCGTGCCCCCACTCCGCGAGCAGCCGCTTGATGTATTCCTTCAGGGGGAACCCGGCGTGGTCGCTGCCCAGGGCGATCTTCAGTGGAGGGCCTCCTCGATGGCGGCGGGAGGGATGGCGCCGGCGCGCACGACCCGCGGGGGATCCGTAATGGCGTCCACCACCGTGGACTCCCGCCCGTGCCGCGTCCGCCCCCCGTCCAGGATCATGTCCACCCGGTCGCCCAGCTCGAAGGCCACGTGCTGCGCCGTGGTGGGGCTGACACCGCCGTGGAGGTTGGCGCTGGTGCCGACGATGGGCACGCCCGCGCGGCGGATCAGGGAGCGGGGCAGGGGATGGTCGGGGAGGCGCACGGCCACGTGCTCCCCTCCCGCGGTGACTAGGGAGGAGACGCGCCGCCCCTTGCGCAGGATCAGCGTGAGGGCCCCCGGCCAGAACCGCCGCATCAGGCGCTGCGCCGCCTCCGGGACCTCCTCCACCAGCTCGGCGAGCTGCTCCCGGTCGGCGACGAGCAGGGGCAGCGGGTCGCTGCGCGGCCGCCCCTTGACCGCGTAGACCCGGAGCACGGCGGCGTTGTCGTAGGCGTTGCAGCCGATGCCGTAGACGGTATCGGTGGGATAGGCCAGCAGCCCCCCCTCCTGGATGAGGCGGACAGCGCGCCGCGGGGCCTCCAGGTCGTCGGTCACCCGGATGATCTGCAGCGGCCGCAGCGCCAGGCGGACCGCGGGCTGGAACGAGAGGTCGTAGTACGATCGTGCCGCCGGGCTCATCGGCGTCGGGCGGCCACCACGCGCGTGATCCCCGCCAGGTCGTCCACCGTGCGGGCCTGCTCCAGCGTCCCCGCCCGGGCGAAGAGTTCGATCACCTGGGGGGCCTGGCCTGCCCCCACCTCCACCGCCAGCCATCCGCCGGGCCGCAGCAGCAGCGGTCCCTCCGCGGCCAGCCGCGCGTGAAAGGCGGTCCCGCCCGAACCGGCCAGCAGGGCGACGGCCGGCTCGTGCTCCCGCACCTCCCGCGGCAGGGCGGCGGCGCTGGCCGCGTCGACGTAGGGGGGGTTCGAGGCGATGGCGTCCACCTGTTCCCACCTCCGCCGCCGCGCCGGGGCCAGCAGGTCCCCCCGGGCGAAGGTGATCCGGTCCGCCACCCCGTGGCGGGTCGCGTTCTCCCGCGCCACGGCCAGAGCGTCCGCCGACAGGTCCACGGCCAGGACCCGCGCCTGCGGCAGAAACCGGGCGAGGGCCACGGCGATGGCCCCGCTGCCGGTGCCCACGTCGATGACCCGCGCCGCGGGCTGATCCCGCAGGACGTGCAGCAGGAACTCTACCAGGATCTCCGTCTCCGGGCGGGGGATGAGCACCCGCTCGTCCACCCGCAGCTCCAGCCCCATGAACTCGCGGTGCCCCACCAGGTAGGGCACGGGTCGGCCGCGGGCACGCTCCTCCAGAAGGGCGCGGAAGCGCTCCCAGGCCTCAGCGGCGATGGGCCGCTCCCAGGCCAGGTAGAGTGCGGCACGCCCGAGCCCCAGGACGTGCCGCAGCAGCACCTCCGCTTCCAGCCCCCCGGCCTCCACCCCGCTGCCTAGGAGGTGCTCCCGGCCCAGCAGCCACGCCTCGCGCACCGTGGCCGGCACGGACGGCCGGCGCGCCGGGGACGGAGGCGGGCGATCTGCGCCGCGGGCCACGGCAGCGCGCACGGCGGCGCGTTACGACGCGGCGACGGCCCGCTCGGCCGCCACCAGGGCGTCGATCAACTCATCCAGGTCGCCGTCCAGCACCGCGGGGAGGCGGTGCAGGGAGAGGCCGATGCGGTGGTCGGTGACGCGGTTCTGCGGGAAGTTGTACGTGCCCACCTGCAGGCGGCGCTGCCGGGCGATGGCCTGCTGCTGCTCCCGCTGCGCCCGCTGCAGCAGGTGGGCTCGCAGGATGCGCATGGCCTTCTCCCGGTTCTGGAACTGCGAGCGCTCGTCCTGGCAGGAGACGACGATTCGAGTGGGCAGGTGGCGGATGCGCACCGCGGTCTCCACCTTGTTCACGTTCTGCCCGCCGGCGCCGCCGGCGCGGTAGGTCTCGATCTCCAGGTCCTCGGGGCGGATCTGCACGTCGACCTCCTCCGCCTCCGGCAGGACCGCCACCGTGGCCGTGGAGGTGTGGATGCGTCCGGAGGTTTCCGTCACGGGCACGCGCTGCACGCGGTGCACCCCGCTCTCGAACTTGAGCCGGCTGTAGGCCCCCTGCCCCTTCACCGCCAGGATGATCTCCTTGAACCCGCCCAGCCCGGTGGGGCTGCTCTCCAGGACCTCCACCTTCCAGCCGCGGCGCTCCGCGTAGCGGCCGTACATGCGGAACAGGTCCCCGGCGAAGAGCGCCGCCTCCTCTCCCCCGGTGCCGGCGCGGATCTCCATGATGATGTCGCGCCGGTCGTGGGGGTGGGCCGGGGCCAGGGATTCCCGCAGGCGCTCCTCCAGCGCCGCAGCCTCCGCGCGCAGGCGCGCCGCCTCGGCGGCCGCCAGCCCGCGCATCTCGGGGTCGGCCTCCTCCCGCGCCATCGTCCCGGCCTCCTCGGCCTCGCGCCGCACCCGCCGCAGATCCCGGAAGAGGGTCACCGTGGCGGCCAGGTCGGCGTGCTCCTTGGCCACCTTCTGGTAGCGGTCAGGTGCCGCCAGCGTGGCGGGGTCGGCCAGCAGGCGCGTCAGCTCCTCGTAGCGCGCCTCGATGGCCTCCAACCTGGCAAGAACCGCCTGCTCCAGCATTCCGGGTTGATTATAGCAACCGGTGGGCCCTGCGCCGGGCGGGGCGGTCCTCAGGGCCTACCCGGCACCTCGTGGTGCAGCCGGCAGCGGGCTTCGTAGGCCTCCCTCGCCCCCACCAGGATCACCGGGGCGTCGTAGGGAGCGGGTCGGCCCTCCACCAGGCGCTGCGTGCGCTGGGCCGGACCGCCGCAGACCACGCACACCGCCTCCAGCTTCGTCACCCGGTCGGCCTGCGCCAGGAGGCGGGGCATGGGCCCAAACGGCTCGCCGCGGAAGTCGGTGTCCAGACCGGCCAGGATTACCCGCATGCCCCGCGCCACCAGGCCCTCGGCGACGCGGGCGATCCCCTCGTCCATGAACTGCACCTCGTCCACGGCGACGAGATCGGCCTGCGGGTCGACGCGCGCCTCTAGGTCGGCGCTGCTGGCGATAGGAATCGCCGCCAGCGCTCCCCCGTCGTGCGAGCGGACCTGGTTTTCCCCGTAGCGCGTGTCCAGCGCGTGGGAGAAGACCTGCACCCGCTGCCGGCCAATCTGGGCGCGGCGCACCCGGCGGATGAGCTCCTCGCTCTTGCCGGAAAACATGGGGCCGGCGATGACCTCCAGCGTGCCGGGCCGCGCGGTCATCGGCCGGTGGGGTGCCGGGGCAGGGAAGACCTCCGCCTAGACCTTGAGGCCGTACTTCCGGGCGAACTTCTGCACGCGCCCCTCGGCATCGACGAACTTCCGCTGCCCGGTGTAGAAGGGATGGCAGCGCGAGCAGATCTCCACGCGGATGGTCGGCTTCGTCGAGCCCGTGACGAAGGTCTCACCGCAGGCGCAGGTCACGGTCGCCCGGTAGTAGGTGGGGTGAATGCCCTTCTTCATGCCACAGCCTCCGTGCCGCCGGGCGACAGCACGCCCGCACAGCGCAAGTCCGTCGCATTATACCACAGCTCTCCGGGACAGACGGCAGGCCCAGATCCGCTCCAGCCATGACCTCGGCCCGGGCCGAGTTCCTACCCGGGAGGGCGCAACAGCCCCCGTGTCCTCGGGACGCACAGCCGCTCCGCGGGTCGCCCGGGCACCGCGCCTAGCGCAGGTATGGCAGCGGGTTCACCGGCCGCCCGTTGACCCGCACCTCGAAGTGCACGTGCGAGCCGGTGCACCGGCCCGTGCAGCCCACCAGAGCGATCCGCTCTCCCTGTTGCACCACCTGCCCGGGACGCACCAGCAGCCTGGAGGCATGCCCGTAGAGGGTGCGCAGCCCCCCGCCGTGCTCGATGATCACCGTGCGCCCGTACCCGTAGTACCACCCGGCCAGGACCACACGGCCCGCACGGGCGGCGTGGATCGGCGTCCCCCAGGGAGCGGCCACGTCGATGCCGTCGTGGTGCTGGCGGTAGCGCCAGCCGTAGCGCGAGGTGATCACCCCCCGGGCGGGCCAGCCCAGGGCGGGACGCGCCGCCAGCAGCGGGCGGGACGCCCGCGTGGCCAGCGCCGCGGGTGCGG
>JBBIIQ010000075.1:0-8717 GCA_037446405.1 Armatimonadota bacterium
GGCACGACCTTCTACGCCGGCTACCAGCAGGCGGCCTTCCTGGTGCGGGAGGGGCTGATGGACAACGCCGTCAGCGCCGCCCTGGCGTTTTCCTTGCCGCTGATGGCCATCCTGTTCACCCACGAGATGGGGCACAAGGTGGCCTCCATGCTGCGCGGCATCCGGGCCAGCCTGCCCTACTTCATCCCCATGCCGCCGCTCCCCACCGTGCTGCCCATCGGCACGCTCGGCGCCGTGATCCTGACGCGCTCCCCGGCGCCGGATCGCAACGGCCTGATGGACCTGGGCGCCTCCGGCCCCCTGGCGGGGTTTCTGGTGGCCATCCCGGTCCTCGTCTACGGCATCAAGCACTCCTTCGTCCTGCAGGCGCTCTCCGGCCCGCTGGTGAGCATCCCCGACCCGCTGCTGGTGCAGTGGCTGAGCCGCGTGCTCCTCGACGCCCCTGAGGGGAGCATCATCCTGGGCCACCCGACCTACTGGGCCGGGTGGATCGGCCTCCTGGTGACGAGCCTCAACCTCCTGCCGGCCAGCATGCTGGACGGCGGCCACGCCGTGCGCGCGGCGCTGGGTCCGGAGCGGCACCGGGTCGTCTCCTACGTGGCTGTGGCGGTGGCCCTGGCGCTGGGGTACGTCCCCATGGCCGTCCTCATCCTCTTCTTCAACTCGCGCGGCCACCCCGGGCCGCTGGACGACCTGACGCCGCTGGCCCCGTCGCGCATCCTGATGGGATGCCTGCTGATCGGGATCTTCGCGGTGAGCGCGGTGCCGCTGTGGGCCGTCCGCCCCGTTCCCTGAGGCGGAGAGCCTCTCGAGGGACATCCCGGTGATCCGGGCGGCGTGGGCCGTCTTTCGCAAGGAGCTGCTGGAGGCGGTCCGGGACCGGCGTACCCTGCTGCTCGCGGTACTGCTGCCGGTGGTCGTCATGCCCGCCGTGGCCCTGGGGCTGCCCGCCCTGGCGCTGCGCGAGGAGACGCGGCTGCGCTACGCCCCCGCGCGCGTGGCGGTGACTGGAGGAGAGTCCCTGAGCGCGTGGCTCGACGCCGCCGCGGCCCGGGGCTGGATCGAGGTGGTGGTGGTCCCCGCGGCGGAGGCGGCGCTGCGCCGCGGGGCCGTGCACGCGATACTCGAGGCGGCCCCGGGGCCTCCCGGTGGGCCGGTCCGCCTGCGGGTCCTCTACGACGAAGGCTCCGTCGCCTCGCTCCTGGCCCGGCAGAAGATCGACCGGGCGCTCGCCGAGTTCAGCCTGGCCCGCGTGGAGGCCGAGCTGGCCCGCCGCGGGGTGCACCCTGAGCGGCTTCTGCCCCTCCAGGTGGAGTACGCCAGCGTGACGCCGCCCGGCCGGGCGGGCGGGGCGCACCTGGCCCTGGTCCTGCCGTTCTTCATGACCGTGTGGATGCTGCTGGGCGGCCAGTACGCGGCATTGGACCTGGGGGCGGGGGAGCGGGAGCGAGGGACCCTCCCCGGCCTGCTGCTCGCCCCGCCGGACCGCCTGGCGCTCGTCCTGGGGAAGTTCGGCGCGGTTTTCGTCGTGGCCACAGCCTCGGTGGTGCTGGTGGTGGTCACCGTCCTGCTCTCCCTGCGCCTGACGGCCGCCGCTCCCTCCGCGCTCTCTGTCGCGGCCGCGGCCGCGCTCGTGGGCGCCGGGCTGGCCTTTGCCGCCTTCCTCAGCGCCCTGCAGCTCCTCCTCAGCCTGGCCGCCCGCAGCGTGCGGGAGGCCCAGCAGCTCTTCACCCCCGTCTACCTGCTGGCGGTGGGCAGTGTCCTGCTCGCCCAGATCCTCCCCGAATGGGGGCAGCGGACCTGGGTCTACGCCCTCCCGGGCCTCAACGGGGCCTTCCTCCTCCGCGCTCTGCTGCTGGACGGTGCGGGTCCACCGGAGCTGGCGCTGGCGGTCGTCGCGCTCCTCGCGGCGACCGGGGCCGCCCTGATGCTCGGCGCCTGGGTATACAGGCGGGAGAGGCTGGTGGCGGGGTAGGCTCCGCAGCGAGGCTTCCCACATGGGAGCCGACAGATCGCTCCCCAGCCCAGATCATCCCGCCTTTACGGGCTCAGGATGCACAATATCTGGGCCGAATTCGCTCTTGACCCACAATATCTTGCGGTGTAGAATCCCCTTGCATCATCGCCCGTGTCCAACACCCTCGACCACGCGAGCAGCCGATGCGCTGTCCGTACTGCGAACACGAAGAGAGCAAGGTCCTGGACTCCCGCCCCGTGGAGGACGGGGTCGCCATCCGGCGCCGGCGTGAATGTCTGCGTTGCGGTCGTCGCTTCACCACCTATGAGCGGGTAGACCACGTCCCCCTGATGGTGGTCAAGCGCGACGGTCGGCGCGAGCCGTTCAACCGCGACAAGGTCCTCGCCGGGCTGGTCAAGGCGGCAGGGAAGCGGCCCATCTCCATGGAGGCGCTGGAGACCCTGGTCCAGGCGGTGGAGCGGGAGATCCGCAACCGCGGCGAGCGCGAGGTCCCCAGTGTGCAGATCGGGGAGATGGTGATGGAGCGGCTGCGCCACCTCGACGACGTGGCCTACGTCCGCTTCGCCTCCGAGCACCGCCGCTTCCAAGACGTGGACACGCTGGTGGAAGAGATCGAAACGCTGAAGGCCCGCAAGGCGCGCGAGGCCGCCGGCCGCGCGCAGGTTCCACTGATCCCACTGCCCAACGGCACAGAACAGCAGTAAGCACGCCCAGGGGGGTGAACGCCATGGAGGCCGCTCTTTCTACCCGTCACGCCGCTGCCACCGACCTGCCGCCGGAGACCCTGGCCTACTTTGGGGGCGACGACCTGCGGGCGCGCGTCTTCTACGACAAGTACGCGCTGCGCGACCCCGAAGGGCGGGTGCTGGAGAAGACGCCGCCGGAGATGTGGCGGCGCATCGCCCGGGAGCTGGCCTCGGTGGAGGCTGCGGAGAAGCGGGCGGAGTGGGAGGAGAAGTTCTACTGGCTGCTGGAGGACTTCCGCTTCATCCCCGGCGGGCGGATCATGCATGGAGCGGGGAATCCCAAGCGGGTCACGCTCAGCAACTGCTACGTCCTGCCCTTTCGAGAAGACTCGATCGAGGCCATCTTCGACTGGCTGAGGGAGGCCGCACGAACCTATTCGTTCGGCGGAGGCGTGGGAGGTGACATTTCCATCCTTCGTCCCCGGGGGGCCCCGGTCAACAACGCGGCGCGGTCTTCCACCGGCGCGGTCTCATTCATGGAACTCATGTCCCTGACCACTGGAACGATCGGGCAGAGCGGGCGCCGCGGCGCCTTGATGATTACCATCGCCGACAACCACCCGGACGTGCTTGACTTCGTGAAGATCAAGCGCAACCTGGATAAGGTACGCTACGCGAACATCAGCGTCCGCGTCTCTGATGCCTTCATGCGCGCGGTGGAGGAGGATGCGACGTGGGACCTCGTCTTCGAGAATGAACGTGTGCAGGTGAGGCGGACCGTCCGCGCTCGCGAGCTGTGGAACGAGCTGATCCAAGGCGCACGGGACCATGCGGAGCCTGGCGTGATCTTCTGGGACACGGTGAAGCGGTGGTCCACCAGCGAGTACAACGGCATGGGTGTCATCACCACCAACCCGTGCTCCGAAATACCTCTTGAGCCTTACGGGAACTGCGACCTGGGGAACGTCTCCCTGGCCCGATTTGTCACCGACGAGTTCACGCCCCGGGCGCGGGTGGACTGGGAGGCGCTGGAGCGCGCCCTTCGCCTGGCGACGCGGTTCCTCGATAACGTGCTGGACTACAATGCCGACCGGCACCCGCTGCCGCAGCAGCGCGACGCCAGCCTGAGGTCCCGTCGTATCGGCGTCGGCTTCACCGGCCTGGGAGACATGCTGGTCAAGCTGGGGCTGAAGTACGACACGGAGGAGGCCATCGCCTTCGTCGACCGGCTCTTCGACCGGATCAAGAACGTCGTCTACGACGAGAGCGTCAACCTGGCCATCGAGAAGGGGACCTTCCCCGCCTACGACCCGTTGCAGCACTTCCAGTCCCCCTTCCTGCGGACGCTGGCGCCGGCGGTGCTGGAGCGCATCCAGGCCCACGGCCTGCGCAACGTGGCCCTGCTGACGGTGCCGCCGGTGGGGAGCGGCGCGGCGCTGGCCGGCGTGACCAGCGGCATCGAACCCATCTTCGACCTCTCCTACATCCGCCGCTCGGAGTCGCTCTCCCAGGAGACGTTCAGGGTCTACCACCCCCTCGTCCGCGAGTACATGTCCCGCTTCGGGATCGAGCGGGAAGAGGACCTGCCGCCCTTCTTCGTCACGGCACACCGCATCGCGCCTGACATGCGCGTGAAGATGCAGGCCACCATCCAGAAGCACATCGATCACTCCATCAGCAGCACGGTGAACCTGCCACACGATGTTCCCGTGGAGGAGGTGGAGCGCAGCTACTTCCTCGCCTGGAAGCTGGGGGCCAAGGGCATCACGGTGTACCGGGAGTCCAGCCGCCAGGGGATCTTGATCACGGAGGAGCAGGCCAAAGCGTCGGGGGTGACCGCCGCCGCGCCGGCCGCTCCCCGGGCTGCCGAGCCCGCCCGCCCCTCCCCCCGCCCCCGCCCCAAGGTGACCAGCGGCCGCACGGAGCGCATCGAGACCCCCCGCGGCCGGATCTACGTGGTGGTCGACGAGGACGACCTGGGCGTGTGCGAGGTCTTCGTCCACTCCTTCGACGTCGAGGCGGAGGCCATCGGTCGCCTCACCTCCCTGGCCCTGCGCGCCGGCGTGGACCCGCGAGAGGTGATCGAGCAGCTCTGGCGCGTGCAGAGCAAGGAGGTGGCGCTGGACCGGAGCAGCGACGGCACCGTGGTCCGCGTGACCACCATCGCTCAGGCGGTGGCCCTGGGGCTGGGCCGGGCGCTCTACGGGGAGGGCTTCCGGCCGGACAAGGAGTTTCCCCGCGCGGATGTCCTCCCCGACCCGCTGACGCGGGCGAGGCAGGAGCGGCTGCCCTTCGACCGCAGCGCCCGCCGTGGGAGCGAGCTCTCCGCAGGCGGCGGCGTCCCCGCCGCCGGACGCAATGGGGAGGAGCCCGCCCCCATCGCCGGGGCGGGATTTCCCCTGGAGTTCGTGGGCATCTGCCCGGACTGCGGGGCGACCCTGGTCCACGAGAACGGCTGCGCCACCTGCCGCTCCTGCGGGTACGCCAAATGCTAGGGGCGCCGCCTGCTACACTTAAAGACTAAGGAGATCTGCGGGGTCGGGGTGCGTGCCACCGCGCTCCGGAGGAGTTGGTCTGGCCTGCCCCGAAGGAAACGGCCAGCAGGCCAGGGGAGGGCTTCCTGAGTAAAGGAGGGGGGCGTTGTGAGGAGCTTTCGCGGTTGGAAGGTGATCAGCGCGGCGCTGGTCGGCGCACTGGCGCTGGTGGTGGCGCCAGGGCCGAGCGCCGGCCAGGTCAAGCTGGTGATGGCGTTCGTTCCGTCGGTGGACGCCCAGCGCGTTCTCGCCACCGGCTCGACGGTCGCCCGCATGCTGGAGGTGGCCACAGGCTACCAGATCGAGGCCACGGTGCCCACCAGCTATGCGGCCACCATCGAGGCCCTCTGCGCCGGCCGGGTGCACATCGCCTGGTTCGCGCCGACGGCCTACGTCCTGGGCAACGCCCGCTGCGGCGCCGAGGTGGGGCTGATCGCCATCCGAGCCGGGCTGCCCTTTTACGGCTCGCAGATCCTGGTGCGGGCGGACCTGGGGGCGAAGAGCCTGGCGGACCTGCGGGGCAAGCGCTTCGCCGTCGTCGACCCCGCCTCCACCTCCGGGTACATCTGGCCCATGGTCTACATCAAGAAGAAGGGCTTCGACCCCAACACCTTCTTCAGCCAGGTGGTGCAGGCCGGAGGGCACGACAAGGTGGTCATCGCCATCTACCAGGGGAGCGTCGACGCCGGAGCCACCTTTGGAGACGACCTGACGGGCCGGCCCGAGCTGGAAGCCCGCGAGCGGGTCGTGCGGCAGTTCCCGGATGTGCGGCAGAAGGTCGTGGTGCTGGAATACGTCAAGCCGCCGGTGATCGGCTACATCCCCAACGACACGGTCAGCTTCCGTAAGGAGCTGCCGGCGGAGGTCAAGGAGAAGATCGTCAAGGCGCTGTTCCGCATCGCGGAGACGGCACCGGGCAAGGAGGCCGTCTGGAACCTGTACCAGCACGAGGGGTATGCGGACTACGACGCCCTGATCAAGAAGTACAGGGTGGACCCGCGGCAGGTCCCGAGCCTGGACGCCTACTTCAATCCCATCCGGGACGCAGTCAAGCTGCTGGGCATCGACCTGACGAAGATCGTCCGCTAGACGGGCAGCCAGCGCAGGCAGTCGCCGCCGGGGAGGGGAGGCCGGTGCTCCCCTCCCCGCGGCACGTCGGAGGGTGGTCGTGAAGGGCGCAGCGGTTCGCGTGGAGCACCTGACCAAGGTCTTCCCGGACGGCACCCGGGCACTGGACGACGTCAGCTTCCAGGTCAACCCCGGGGACTTCATGGTGATCATCGGCCTCTCCGGGTCCGGCAAGTCCACCCTGATGCGCTGCATCTACCGCCTGATCGAGCCCACCGCGGGAAAGGTCTTCGTGGACGATATCGAGGTGACGGCGCTGCGGCCTGACGAGCTGCGGGCGCTGCGGCGTCAGATCGGCATGATCTTCCAGCAGTTCAACCTGGTGAAACGCTCCTCGGTGCTGACCAACGTCCTCTCGGGCCGGCTGGGGTACCTGCCGCCCACCTGGGCCCTGACCAACTACTTCCCCCGCGACCTGAAGCAGCGGGCCATGGAGAACCTGGAGCGGGTGGGCATCCCGGAGAAGGCCTTCACCCGGGCGGACCAGCTCAGCGGCGGGCAGCAGCAGCGGGTGGGCATCGCCCGCGCCCTGATGCAGGAGCCGCGGCTGATCCTGGCCGACGAGCCCGTGGCCAGCCTCGACCCCGCCACCTCCCACTCTGTGCTGAAGTACATCGAGGAGCTGAACAAGAAGGACGGGATCACCGTGCTGTGCGCCCTGCACTTCCTCAGCCTGGCCCGCCGCTACGGCACGCGCCTCATCGCCCTGAAGGCCGGGCGGGTGGTCTTCACCGGATACCCCCAGGACATCGACGAGGTCCGCTTCCGGGAGATCTACGGCGAGGAGGCCGTGGAGGTGGAGATCGCCTGAGATGGCGCACGAGACCGTCTCCCGGCCGCTGCCTCCGACGATTCCCCGCCCGCAGACGCGTCCCTGGACGCTGGCCCTCCTGGTCCTGGGGCTGGCCCTCGTCTACGCCTACGGCTGGAAGGTCACCCAGATCGACATCGGCCAGCTGATGACCAACGCTCACCTGATCCGGCCGCTGGTGCGCGACCTGATCCGGCCGGACGTCCTCTCCTGGGTGCCGCGCACACAATCGGCGAGCGCCCCCTTCAGCTACTCCGCGGAGGGCGCCCCAGCGCCGGCGCCGCCGGCCACGGGCCCGCGGCTGCTGCTCTCCACGCCGGTGGCTCAGCCGGGCCAGCCGCTGCAGATCCGCGGCGAGGGGTTCGCCCCCAACCGTCCCGGTCAGCTCATCTGGACCGACCAGTCGGGGTCCTCCGCCCGGGGATCGGAGTTCCGCACCGACGCCCAGGGGCGCTTCACCCTCACCCTCCCCGTGCCCCAGATGATCGGCACGCACCACCGCGTGACGGCGGAGATCACGCTGGAAGGACGGCAGCTCCGCCCCAGCGTGGCAGCCAAACTGGTCTTCGGGCGCCTGGTGGAGACCGTCTTCCTGGCCCTGATGGGGACCACCCTGGCGGTGATCTTCGCCGTCCCCGTCAGCTTTCTGGGAGCCCGGAACCTGATGGCGCGCAGCCCCCTGGGGACGGTCGTCTACTACGTGGTGCGCACCATCCTGAACATCGCCCGCTCCCTCGCGCCCCTGATCATGGCCACGGTCGTCGCGGGGTGGGGGGGGATCGGGCCGTTCGCCGGGGTGCTGGCCCTGGCCCTGCACTCCATCGCCTCCCTGGGCAAGCTCTACTCCGAGCAGATCGAGTCCATCGACCCCGGCCCCATCGAGGCCATCACCGCCACCGGCGCCAGCGCCCTGCAGGTGATCCGCTATGCGGTGGTTCCGCAGATCGTCCCGCCGTTCATCGCCTTCACCATCTACCGCTGGGACATCAACGTGCGCATGTCCACCGTCATCGGCATGGTCGGCGGCGGGGGGGTGGGCTTCCTGCTCCTGCAGTTTATCAACCTGCTGCAGTGGCAGCAGGCGGCGACTGCCGTCTGGGGGATCACCATTGTGGTGGCGGTGATGGACTACCTGAGCGCCGTGGTGCGAGAACGTGTGGTCTGACCCCGCCGCGCCCGCCGCCTCTCCCGTCACCGCCGCCAACGGCATGCCGCTGCTGCGGGCCCCCACCCTGGAGGGCGACGGGGTGCTCCACGGGTTCACCACGCGGCAGGGCGGGGTCAGCCCGCCGCCCTATGCCACCCTCAACCTGGGCCGCGCGGTGGGGGACACGCCCGCGCGCGTGGCGGCCAACCGGCGGCGCGCCCTGGTGGCGCTGGGCGCCGACCCCGGCAGCCATGTGGAGGCCTCCCAGGTGCACGGGCGGACGGTGGTGGTGGTGGGGCGCAGGGAGCGAGGTATCAAGGTTCCCGGCGCCGATGCGCTGCTTTCTGCCGAGCGCGGCGTGACGCTGGCGGTGCACACCGCAGACTGCGTGCCCATCCTCCTCTGGGACCCGCGGCGGCGGGCGGTGGGCGCG
>JBBIIQ010000076.1:0-8547 GCA_037446405.1 Armatimonadota bacterium
GGCGGGCCGCTGCCACCAGCGCGGCCGCCTGCCGGCCCTCCGCGCCCGTCCTGCGGTGCGAGGCCATCATGGCCGCGGGGCGGGTCGGGACATCAGGGAACCCGCTCCACCGGCGGCCGGGCCGCTGACGCCGCCAGCAGGCGGGACGCCGCCGCGGGCGTCAGGGCGATGCCGTAGGCGATGATGAACTGCAGCGCCTCCTGCACCGTCAGGTTCAGGGGCTGCACCTCCTGGCGCGTGGTGATCACGGTGAAGCCGGCGGTGGGGTTGGGGGAGCCGGGGATGAAGACGTGCAGCAGCTGCCCCGGGCCGCCCTCCGCCGACCCGCCGGTGACGAAGCCCAGGGCGTAGAGGCCCCGCCGCGGCCATTCCACCAGCACCACCCGCTTGAAGGCGCCGCGGACGCCGTCGTCGTCGGCGCGGAGGATGCGGTCGCTCAGCTGCTTGGCAGTCCCGTAGATCTTCCGCGCCACCGGCACGCGCAGCAACAATCCTTCCAGGAAGCCGATGAGGCGCTGGCCGATGGTCCGGCTGGCCACCGCCCCCGCCACCAGGATCACGGCCACGCCGGTGGCCACCCCCAGCCCGGGGATGTGACCGAAGAACGGTGAGAGCAGCGGCTGGAGGATGTTGTCCAGCGTGGTGAAGAGCCAGCGCAGGACCAGGTAGGTGACCGCCAGCGGCATGACCACCAGCAGCCCGGTGAGCAGGTACTTCTGCAGGCGGGCGCGCATGGAGGCGGGCTCAGGAGGCGGTGCGCACGGGGCGGGTGATCTTCACCTTGCCGATGCGCTGCCCCTCCACCTGTTCCACGACGATGTCCAGGCCGTCGTAGGAGATGCGCTCGCCCGGTTCAGGGACGTGCCCCAGGAGGCTGTAGACGAAGCCGCCCACGGTGTCCACCTCTTCCGCCGGCAGCGCCAGGTGCAGCTGGTCGTTCACCTCCTCGATGGAGGCCCGTCCCGCCACCAGGGCCACCTGGTCGTTGATCACCTCGACCAGCCGCTCCTCCACGTCGTGCTCGTCCATGATGGGCCCGACGATCTCCTCCAGCAGGTCCTCCACGGTGACCAGACCCGAGGTGCCGCCGTACTCGTCTACCACGATGGCCAGGGGAACCTTGCGCCGCTGCATCTCCCGGAAGAGCTCGTCCAGCCGCTTGCTCTCCGGGATGTAGTAGGCGGGGCGCAGCACCTCGGTCACCGCCGCGGACATCCGCCCCGCGGTCAGCGGGCGGAGCAGATCCTTGACGTTGACCACCCCGACGATGTTGTCCACCGAGCCGTGGAAGACGGGGAGGCGGGAGTGCCCGGTCTGCAGGATCAGCTCCGCCGCCTCGCCCACCGTGGCCCCATCCTCCAGGGCGACCATGTCGATGCGCGGCACCATCACCTCGCGGGCCACCGTGTCGCCAAACTCGAAGATGGAGTGGATCATCTCCCGCTCCTCCTGCTCGATGACCCCCTCCTCCTCCCCCATCTGCACCAGCATGCGGATCTCCTCTTCGGTGACCATGGGGGCGTTCACGTTCACCCGCCCGCCCAGCGGGCGCACCATGACGCTGCTGGCCAGCGAGAGCAGCCGGATCAGCGGCGAGAGCAGGCGGGAGAGCAGGAGCAGCGGGCGGGCCAGGGCCACGGCCATGGCATCGGCATGGCGCGCGGCGATGGTCTTGGGGGCAATCTCCCCCACGACCAGGAGCAGGGCGCTCATCACCAGGAAGGCGTAGAGGGCGGCGCGGCTGGGACCGAAGCGCTGCACGAAGAGCACGGCCGCCAGCACCGAAGCACCCACGTTGGCAATGTTGTCCGCCACCAGCAGGGTGGTGAGCACGCGCGCCGGCTCGTCCAGCAGCCCGTGGGCCACGCGCGCCGCTCCCTCCCCGGCCTCCGCGCGCTGCCGCAGCCGCAGGCGGTTGGCCGCAAAGAACGCGGTCTCGGCAGCGGAGAAGACGGCAGAGAGCAGCAACAGCAGGCCGAGCAGGACGTAGGCGAGCGGACTACTTGAAGCGTCCAACGAGGCCGATCATCCCTTCTGCCTACCCGTACGGCGCACGTCCCCGCGGCAGTCCCGGAATGTGCGCGGGGCGGAGTGCCCTCCGCCCGGCTTCTCAGTATAGCACACCTGGTGGGGCCCAGGCGGGGATCCGACCGTCACGCCGTCACGCCGCGCGGGGCAGCAGCCCCGCACTCAGCGCACCCTGGGGAGCAAGACGGCGGCGCCGGCCAGGGCGGCGCCCACAGCCACCACCAGCACGCCGGCGGCGGCGACGTCCTTGGCCGTCTTGGCGGCGGGATCGTGCTCCAACCCCACCACGCGGTCGACGAGCACCTCCACCGCGGTGTTGACCAGCTCCGCGCCCACGACAGCGGCGACGGCCAGCAGGAGCACGGCCGCCTCCAGGGGGCGCAGGCGGAAGACGGCGATCGCCCCCAGGACCAGCGCCGTCGCCGCCCCGTGGAGGCGCAGGTTGCGCTGGGTCCGCCAGGCGAAGGCCAGACCGGCAAACGCCTGGCGGAAGCTCTCGTGCAGGGTGCGGTTCATCGTCTCCCCCCCTCCGCCGCCTCCAGCGAGCGCAGCAGCGCCTGCTGCCGCCGGCGCATCCGCCGGGCTCCCTGCGGCGACGCGTCCTCGTAGCCCAGCAGGTGCAGGACGCCGTGGATGACCAGCAGGCGCAATTCCCGCCCCAGGGCGTGCCGGTAGCGCCGCGCCTGCGCGGCGGCCCGCTCCGCGGAGACGACCACATCGCCGAGCAGGCCGCCGCCACCCTCCTGGGGGAAGGCCAGGACGTCCGTGGGGCCGGCACGGTGCCGGTGAGGGCGGTTCAGCTCCGCCATAGCCGCATCGTCCACCACGGCGATGCTCACCTCACTTTCGGGGGGACACCCCTCATGCCGCATCGCCCACAGGGCGGCGCGGCGCAAGGTGACGGCGTCCACCGGCACGGCGCGCTGGCGGTTGGCCACCAGGGCCCTCACCCTCTCCCTCGCTCAGCGGAATCGGCCGACGCGCTCGCGCCGCCGCGGCCGCAGGTCTCGCTCCAGGTCCGGGTACTCCACCCTGGGGTGAAAGATCCCGGTGAGGATCCGGGTGAAGGCCTGGGCGATCTTCTCCAGGTCGCGGAACATCAGGTCACACTCGTCCAGCTGCCCGTCCTGCAGCCGCTCGTGGATGATGCGGCGCACCGCTTCGTAAATGCGGTCGGGCGTGGGCCGGGGCAGGGTGCGTACCGCCGCCTCCACGGCGTCGGCCAGCATGACGATGGCCGTCTCCCGCGTCTGCGGCTTGGGCCCCTCGTAGCGGTAGGCGGCCGGCTCCGGCTGGTCGCCCCGTTCCAGCGCCTGGTGGTAGAAATAGGCCATTAACATGGTCCCGTGGTGCTCCGGGATGAAGTCGGCGATGACCCTGGGCAGGCCGTACTCGCGGGCGAGCTCCAGCCCGTCGCGCACATGGGCCGCCACCGTCAGGGCGGAGAGGCTGGGGGACATGCGCTCGTGGGGGTTGTCGACGCCCACCTGGTTCTCCACGAAGAAGACCGGACGGCGGATCTTCCCGATGTCGTGGTAGTAGGTGCCCACGCGCACCAGCAGAGCGTCCGCGCCGATGGCCTCCGCCGCCGCCTCGGCCAGGTTGCCCACGATGACGCTGTGATGGTAGGTCCCCGGCGCCTCCAGCTGCAGGCGGCGCAGCAGCGGGTGGGCGGGGTTGGACAGCTCCAGCAGCTTGATGGGCGTGACCAGCCCGAAGAGGTTCTCCAGGTACGGGAGGATGCCGATGGAGATGAAGCCGACCAGCAACCCGTTGCCCGCCCCGAAGGCGGCATCGGAGAGGATGGTGGGGTAGAGCTCCTTGCGGTCCAGCAGGCCCGTGGCCAGCACGGCCACGGCGGTGGCCAGCCCCACCTTCAGCCCGGCCACGATCAGGTCGGTGCGGTGGCTGATGCGGCGGATGGCGTGCACCCCGACCACGCCACCGGTGAAGGCGATGAAGGCCGTGCGCAGGTCGCCGGTGGCGATCAGCCCCACCAGGATGCTCAGCACGGCCGCCGTGAAGAGGGCCAGGCGCGGCCGCAGCAGCACCGAGAGCAGGATGGGGCCCACAGCGGCAGGGATCAGGTTGAGGTTCACGCGGTAGGAGACGATCACCCGGCCCAGCGAAGCGGTAAAGACCACCACCAGGCTCCAGAGCAGCAGGTAGCGGTTGCTCTGCCAGATCTCGGGCTGGTACTGGCGGATATAGAGGCCGCTGAGGCCCAGCAGCACGGCGATGACCACGGCCGTGCCCAGCACCATGTCCCAGCCGATGGGCGCGCCCAGCAGACCCAGGGCCTCCAGCTTGCGCAGGTGCGTCTCGGTGATGCGGTCACCCCGGCGGACGATGATCTCGCCGCGCAGCACCCGCACCCGCACCGGCTCCACCGCCTCTTCCGCCTCACGGCGCAGCGTCTGCGTAAACGTCCGATCGAGGACGAAGTTGGCGCGCAGGGCGTCCTGCCCCACCGCGCTGGCCACGGCCAGCGCCCGACCGGTCAGGGGCGAGGCGCGTAGCATCTGGCGCACCTGCTCCCGCGCCTCCGCCGCTCGACGACATCCAGGGTGACGGCGCGGGCCTGCGCCAGGGCATCCGGCTCCAGGGAGAGCGCCGCTGCGGCCAGCGGCGGGGGGAGCACCTTCACCTGCTGGCGCAGGCGCGTCGCCTGCTCCGCCTCGCTCAGCCCGCTGCTGGCGCGCACGCGGGCGATGGCGTCGAAGGCGGCGACCACTGCCGTCCGCGCCGCCGCCGTGGCCTCGGGGTTCTCCCGGTAGACGGGCTCAATGCGGCTGGCGGCGATGCGCCGGCGAATGGCTGTCTGCTCCTGGTCGATGTAGTCGACGGTGCGGGGCGCCTCGATGTCCTTCTTGGCCACATCCCCCAGGCGCAAGACCTGCCGCCCGGGCACGTAGGGCAGGGTGGCGATCACCAGCAGAGTCAGGAAGGTGACCAGCCCGATGAGGCTCTTCGGGACCCACGGGAGAGCGAAGAATGGGGCCAGACGACGCTGGACCCAGGAGAGGAGACTCATCTACTGTCACAAGTCTAGGGCGGCGGGCCGGGCGTGTCCAGCCGCCACCCGGCTCCCAGATCATCGGGCTCACCTGGCGCGTGATGGCGGTTCCCTCATCCGGCCGCAGAAGGAGGGCGCGCGCGGTCACCGTAATCCTCCAGCGGCCTCCATGGACGGCGTGGGCGACGCGGGTGCAGCAGGACCTATTCCGCAGCCGGTGCTGATCACCGGCGCCAGCGGGTTCATCGGCACCCATCTGGCCCGCCGCCTCCTTCGCGCCGGGCTGCGCGTGCGCGGCCTGGACGTTACACCCGCGGCGCAGCCCCTGGAGTTCTTCCGCGGCGACCTCACCGTGCCGGAGAGCCTGCTCCCTGCCGTGCGCGGCGTGCGCACGGTGTTCCACTGCGCCCGCTGGGCCGGACACCCGCCCACCTGGGCGGCGGCGCGCGCCGTGGACGTGGGCGGCACGGAGCGGTTGCTGGAAGCGTGCCTGCGCGCCGGGGTGGAGCGTGTGGTACACATCAGCAGCGTCGCCGTCTACGGCCCAACGCGCTGCGCTGTCATCACCGAGGAGACGCCCCTCTGGCCCGCCGACCCCTACGGGCAGAACAAGGTCGATGCCGAGGCGGCGGTGGCCCGCGCGGCACGCCGGGGTCTGCAGGCGGTGACCCTGCGGGCCGGCCTGGCCTACGGACCGGGCGCCTTCGGGGGCACGGTCAACCCTGTGCGCCGCATCATGCGGGGCCTCCCCGTGCTCGCCGACGGCGGACGGGGCATCGCCAACCCCATCTACATCGAGCACCTCCTCGACGCCCTGATCGCCGCAGCCACGTGGGAGGGGACAGCCGGCCAGGCGTTCAACGTGGCCGACGCGGACGTCACCTGGCGGGAGTTCCTCAGCCACTACGCCCGCATGTGCCGGCGACCGCTGCGCTCCGCCCCGGCGACGGCGGTCTGGCTCTTCGGGCTGGCCATGGAGGTGCACGGCGCGCTGGCCCGCCGGCCGCCGCTCACGCACCGCAGCCTGGCCCACTACATGACCCGGCGCACGCGGCTGAGCACGGTGAAGGCCCGCAGCGTGCTCGGCTGGACCCCTCGTCATCCCATGGAGGCGACCATGGCGGAGACGGAGCGCTGGCTGCGCGAGGCCCGCATCCTCCCCCGCTGATGGCGCAGGGCAGGTCCCCCTTCCCCGCGGGGCCGGTCCTGGTCACCGGCGCCGGCGGCTTCATCGGGGGACGGCTCTGCCGGCGGCTGGCGGGTGGTGGCGTGCCCGTGCGCGGGCTGGTCCGCCGGGCGGATCAGGCCGCGGGGCTGGCCGTACAGGGCGTGGAGCCGGTCCGGGGAGACCTGACGCGCCCGGAGGATCTGCGGACGGCGGTAGCAGGGTGCCGCCTGGTCGTGCACTGCGCGGCGTGGATGGGGCAGCCGTGGTCCTGGGAGGCGGCCCGGGCGACCAACGTGGAGGGGACCCGCGCGCTCGCGGAGGCGGCACTGCGCGCCGGGGTCTCCCGGTTCGTTCACCTCAGCAGCATCTCCGTGTACGGCCCGACGACTGCAGCGGTGATCGACGAGCAGACCCCCCTCTGGCCGCTCGGCCCCTACCGGGCGACCAAGATCGGCGCGGAGGTGGAGGTCGCTGCCGCCCAGCAGCGCGGGCTGCCCTCAGCCGTCCTCCGGCCGGGGCAGGTCTTCGGGCCCGGGGACTTGCGGCTGGCCGGCTTGGCGCTGCGCTGGCTGCGCCGGGGGCGTCCGCTGCTGGTGGACGGCGGGCGCGGCTACTGCCATCCCATCTACATCGAGAACCTGCTGGACGCCGTACTGGCCGCCGCCGCGCCGCAGGCCCCGCAGGGCGTCTTCAACGTGGCCGACGGCGACGTCCCCTGGCGGGAGTTCCTCGGGCACTACGCCCGCATGGTGGGAGGACGGCTGCGCTCCCTGCCCGCCTGGGTGGTCCGCGGGATCACCCTGGGGACGGAGGTGGCCGGCACCCTGACGCGCCGCCCCCCCCGCGGCTACCGCGCGGAAATCGGGTACCTGCTGCGCCGCAGCCACTACAGCACGGGGCGGGCGCGGCAGGGGCTGGGCTGGAGGCCCCGCGTGCCCCTGGGGGAGGCTATGGCGGCGACAGCGGGCTGGCTGCGGGAGGCGGGAATGCTCGACCGGCGAATTCTCTCCTCCTGAAAACGGCAACGGGGGTTGCAGACTGTGTCCACGTCGATCGCTGCAGTGCTCCTTCCCATCGGGGGGTATCTCTCGGGGTCGATCCTCCCGGCCCACATCCTGGCGCGACGACGGGGGGTGGACTTCCGCGCGCTGGGCAAGAACCCCGGTACCGCTGAAACGTTCCGCACCTTCGGCTTCCGGTTGGCGCTGGTCGTCTACCTGCTGGACGTGGCCAAGGCGCTGCTGCCCCTGGTGGCGGCGAAGCTGCTGCGGGTCCCCGGATGGTCGCTGCTCCTGACGGCGGCGGCGGCCGTCGCCGGGCACAACTGGTCGGTGTACTACCGGTTCTGGGGCGGTAAGGGCCTGGCCACCGCCTCCGGGGTCTTCCTCTTCCTGGTACCCCTGTATTTCTCCATCGCCCTCCTCCCGGCGCTGCTGGCCTGGCGGCGCACCGGGTGGGTGCCGGCTAGCGGAGTGGTCGGCTTCCCCATCATCATCGCCCTAACGTGGCTGACGGAGACGGACCTGATCTTCCGCGCGGCGGCCATCCTGCTGCCGCTGGTGATCCTGGTGCGGGTGCGCCGGGACATCATCGCCAACTGGCCGTTCCGCCCGGCCCGGGGGAACCCCTCGCGCTGAGCGGAGGTGGATTAATGAAGTATCGTCATACCCGGACGTGTACCATGGCCCGAGCAAAGGTGGCGATCTCGCTCGAACACGACACCCTCCTGAGAGGAGAGATCCGCTGGGCCGACCTCAGTCCGGCCCCGGGGGCGGGAGCAGCTCGGCGCCGTCCGGCACGTTGTCGAGGAGTAAGAGGGTGAGGGGAGACTGACCGCCTAAGGCAGCAGGCTCTGCAGGCGGCGGCGCAGGGCGAGGCGCGCCCGCGGCGTGCGCGGGACGACCAGGATGGTGTTGTCGCCGGCCACCGTGCCGGCGACTTCCGGCCAGCGGATCTCGTCGATGGCTTCCGCTACGGCGTTGGCCGTCCCGGTGGTGGTCTTCACCAGGATCAGCCCGCTGCCTTCGTCGACGCCCACAGCGTACTCCTGGAATGCCCGCACCAGGCGGCGCTCCGCGTCCGGGGCGACGTGCAGGGCTTCTGCCGGCGGCAGGTAGCGCGCCCGTCCGTCCGGGGCGGGTACCTTCACCAGCCCCAGACGCTTGATGTCGCGGGAGACGGTAGCCTGGCTCACCCGCAGCCCCGCCGCCCGCAGCGCCCGCACCAGCTCCACCTGCGTGTGGATGGGCCGGGCGGTGACGACCTGCAGGATCCGGCGCTCACGCGGGCGCACGCAGCGCCTCCCGCACCCGCTGCTCCGCCGCCTCCACCGCCG